>JBBTYF010000035.1:0-3461 GCA_038061935.1 Patescibacteria group bacterium
CCCTCTTTGGGCACATCGGCCGGCGCCAGATTGACCGTGATTTTCTTTTGCGGAAATTCTATCCTTGAACTCAAAATTGCCGTTTTCACCCTCTCCCTGCTTTCCTGCACCTCTTTATCGGGCAAACCCACAATATCAAAAGCTGGCAATCCCCTGTTAGCCACATTAACTTCCACATCAACGCCTATTGTTTCTAAACCCCTGTTAGCTGCTGATTGAACTTTAATTAACATAATATTTATTGCCTTCTTGTTTAATTTGACCTTTTAATTGCATCATCGAAAGAATCGTCCCCATTTTAGCCGCCGGCAGGCCGAGATTGCGCGATATCATATCTATGCCCAACGCCTCTCTTTGCAATTGATTAATAATTTTTATTTCAAGCGAGGATTCTGGAATTCCTGAGTCGCGGGGTCCCTTTGGGTCAAGCGCGAAGGAAGAACGGAATCCGAGCGTATTATAATATTTTAAAATATCTTGAGCAGAACTTACGGCTTCTGCGCCTTCTTTAATTAATTGCATTATTCCTTTGCTGTTTTCGCTGGTTATGGGCCCCGGCACCACAAAAACTTTTCTTTTATATTTTTTGGCAAATTCAGCGGTGATTAGAGAGCCGCTTTTCTCGCCCGCCTCAATAATCAAAGCTGCTTTTGAAAGTCCGGCGACAATTCTGTTTCTTCTGGGATAAGTCCAGAGAACCGGCTGCGTACTTCCTTCGTATTCAGAAATAATCAGGCCTTTATTGTCTAAAATTTCTGCGTACAAGTCCTGCTGGTATTCGGGGTGGATTAAATCAATTCCGCAAGGCATCACGGCGATCGTCCGTCCACCAACCTGCAAGGCTGTTTTATGAGCTTCAGCGTCAACCCCATACATAAATCCGGAAACAATCGTTATTCCCGCCGCCGCCACCTCGCTCACAATTTTTTCCACCACCTGCTTGCCGTAAGTCGTCATATGACGCGAACCCACCACCGCCAAACAATTTTTCCCGCCAGAGGCGGGTCCGCCTTGGGCGGAAAAAATATCCGACCAATTACCTTTGTAGTAAAGTTGCTTGGGCGCATCCTTGCCGATTTCTTTCAGCAATTTCGGATAATTTTTATCTTGTATATTAATAATTTTTTCCATAAAACTAAACTAAGTTTAGTTTTGTTAATTATTCAAGGAATAAACGACCCGCCTCGTTATATTTTCTGTTTAATAGGACACTTCTGACAAATTCTTGATAAACAGCGGGGGTAGAAAAAATATCAGCCAATATCCCCTTATCAATAATCAATGAATTTCTTCTGCCTGAATATTCTTGATTCGTACTCCAGGGATATTCTTCGGCAAATTTAATAACCGCCTCGATATCCTTTATCCCATGTTCTTTTAACTCTGGCTCGATTAATTGCCCGGGATTAATAACGTTTATATATGCCACAAGATACTGTAAGTATATATCTTTTTCTACCGATGCCGCTTTAAATGTTCCCTGAAATAATCCGCCGACTCGTTCATATTTTTTGTTAAAATATTTCGTGTAGCCAACCCCCAATTTATGCATAAATCGTGAAATACCATTATCTTGAATCTCTTCTAATAATAGGTGGAAATGATTTGGCATTAAACAGTCGACCATAATCCGTATCAACGGCTTTCTTTCTTTTTGTCCGCTCGCTATAAACTCTTTCAATATTTTAAAATTCATTGATCCCTTTTCTTGTTCTAATTGATAAAGCAAATTTGCCGACCCTTCTTCGTCGTTAAATAAATACATCCCTTGAAGAAATCGCCATCTATCAGCGTCATCCTGGAAAATATCTCGTTTCTCTGTCCCTCTGTTGAAAACGTGGTATATGTTGCCTTTTGTAAATTTAATTTTCCTCATATCAAACTAAACTTAGTTTAGTTATAAATTCATCTTACGGGCGAGCGTAAACCCGTAAACGCTTTTAATCCCTCCTTTTTTTAAAATTTTAACACACTCATTCATAGTAGCTCCAGTAGTATAAACATCATCAACCAATAATACGCTGGACGGCACTTGAACTAAACTTAGTTTAGTTTGAAATTGGAAAACGTCTTTGACGTTCGACAAACGCTCCTGTGGGCCTAAGCCGACCTGCGATTGATTGTCTTTCATTTTTCCCAAAAGCCTTACCACCGGCCGGCCTATCTTATCCCCAACCCTTTGGGCGATTAATTCGGACTGATTAAATCCTCGCCGTCTCTCCTTCTTATTATACATCGGCACAAAGGTTATAATCATGTCTTTCGGAAGATTTAAATCTATCTTTTTAAAAACCGTTTCTACCAATTCGCCGACAATATCATAACAGCCATCATATTTTATTTTTAAAATTAACTTCTCCATCAATCCCTCGTATTCCCACACGCTCACGATATTTGGCAGTCCGATTTCCCCCAAAATTACGGGGGAAGTCGGACTGCCTAACATCGGGTCAACTTCGCTCAAAAACACTTCGCAGTCCTTACATATATATGTACCCTCCCGGCCGCAACCCAAGCACTTTTTGGGCATCAATAAGTCTATGATCCAGTCTTTTGTTTTTATCAGTTCTTTTAACATTTATTGGGGTGAAAGAGAGGGGGAATCGCCCTTGACACGCTTACTTAGTTTGCTATAATTTGAATATCAGTATGGCTACGAACATTACGAGCTAAAGCTGTGTGTCAAACAAGAGGGACTCTTTCCAAAGAGTTCTTTTTGTTTTAAAATTGTATCGTGGACCCGGGCCCGTAATGTATGTAGTAACATACTGTATTTGACACACAGCGAAGCGAGTGCAAGTCTCGCCGGGTCCATGTCAAAAGGTCTCCTAAATTGGGGGCTTTTTGATTTGCCGGCAGTATTAAGATGATAAATGTTTTTTCTCATGCCCTTGACACATCCGCTTGGTTTGTTATAATGATCGTACCGAGTGTTAACCACGGTACCATGATCCCTTCCAAAGGGAACCGGAAACAATTTCGAGATTATTCTCGAGATTGTTTTATTTTTGGTTAATTGTTAAAATTATTATTGCGGAGGTTCGGGGAGGCTGAAGTCAGACGGTTCTGACTGCCGCTTAACACTCGGTCGGTTCCTGATGAGGGGATGTGGTTCAACTCCACCGGCCTCCGCGTCAAAAAGTCTTGGTTATCAGCCAGGGCTTTTTGATTTACTGGCAGTATTAAAATGATAAAGTGAGGTTTTTGACATGGTTTTGGATGTCTTGCGCAACATGCAACATGCAAGTCTGACTTGCATAGCTCCCTTATGGGGTGGTGGTGGCGATCGGTTCGGTCGAGGTGGTAATAATCGGCTCAACAATCGGTTCGGTGGAAGTTACAATGGGTTCGGTTGAGGTGGTAAGAATCAGTTCTTCAATGAGGGGTGTCGGACTCCCATCACATACGCCACCTTCATCAATTATACCATCGCAGTTATTGTCTACTCCGTCGCAAATTTC
>JBBTYF010000036.1:0-8502 GCA_038061935.1 Patescibacteria group bacterium
TTATTTAGGTCAGAAATCTTTTCATCAATAACTTTCCTGATTTCTGAAGTTAATTTTAAATTGGTTGCCTTAATGGTAGTTTTCATCATATTTATATTATATAACAAAAAATGCCTTCTGCGTTAATCGCCAAAAGGCATTTTATCTTTCTCAAGGCAATTTTAGACTCTTGAGTTCTTGAACCGCTGCTTCGAGCTCGTGGAGAAGAATGCATTCCTTTTCTGCAAAAGGTAAATAATATCGTTTTGTTTCCTCGGTCTTTCTGGCTATTTTTTCCGGCGAACATTGCCATATCGTCAGGTTATTATGAAGATTGTCGGAAAGTTTTATAAAAAAGAACCCTCGCGGCGCGTTCGGAAAACGATCACGATATACCTTAAGTCTTTCTTCCTCTGACGGATAATCTTTTTTGGACGGCTTACTCAGGTAATCCACCAATAAAGCTGCGTCGTCGCCAAACTCCAATCTTACCCTTTCGATGGTCCAAGAAGGATTGTCCTCAACAATATCATGGAGTAGGGCGGCGATGATAAGAATATGGTCTCTTTTTCTTAAATAATCAATCAAAATAATAGCTACCGCCCTAAGGTGTTCAAAATACCGCTCACCGCTTTCTCTTTTTTTGTCATGAAAAGCGTCTTTCGCGGCATCATATGCCCTCTCAATCAATTTATACCTGGGATCCATCGGCGGCAAAAAAGAAGCAATCCGCCTAAAAAAGGTCTCCCTGTTCTCCGCGCCTTTTAAAAGAGCTTTTACTTTTTCTAACATTCCGTCACCCTCCTTATCGGTTTCTGTGATGTTTTATCATACAATATCAAAATAAAAAAGCAAGGGCTTCCCAGCCCCTGCCTGAATGGCTTAAGAACCTTTCGCTCCGCTCAAGAACCTTGATTCTTCGCGAAGCTCAGAATTAAAATTAATCACTGCTTTTTCCTAAGCTTGCGAACGTTATGCTTTCCGCTGATTATCCGATGTTGCAGGCGGGCAGCCAAATTCCATACTCTTTGCACCCTTCCGGCCCGTTTTGAGATTATTTTTTTCGTGTAAGCCGAAAATAAGTTCATATTTCAGCGTTCATTTCTTTCTTAATTTCCTCAAACTCATTTTCCACCTCTTTCAGTCTTTCCTTGCTCGCTTTAATCAAAATCGAGGCTTCTTTGACTTTACTAAGCCCCTCCTCGACGTCAATTTCCTCCTGCTTATCAAACCATTCGGTGATTTCAGCTAATCTTTTTAGATTGCCGCTTAAATTTTTGCTGTCTTGTTTTTCTTTAACCATGTAATTAATCTTTAGTTTACCCTGTTATTTAACAGGGTGAATATTTTTGACTTCGGACGTAATTTTACCGTCGCTTACCTTAAGATCAATTATATCGCCCACATCCGCATCTTTCGTCTCTCTGATTATTTTACCATTAATGCTTGCAATACTATAGCCCAAGCGGAGCTGGCGCTCGGGATTATTCAAAAAGACGGCTTTCTCCACCGCCGCTAAATTTTGATCAATGGTCGACAATAACGACTTGAATCCGGCCAAAGAACTATCTAAATAGCCCTTAAGGCTGTTTTTAGTATTCGATAAGGCATTTTTAAAACCTTCGAAAGCAACCTTCAGTTTGTTTTCAATAGCCAGATACTTAACCAAAATCGCTTCGTAACGCACAATAACGTTTCGCTCGCAACGTTCCAGGAATAAAAGAAGCTTTTCCCAGGATTCGTTCAAAAGATTAGCGCAAGCGGTGGGAGTTGATTCCGAGAAGTCGGCGGCCATAGCCACCAAGGGAGTGTCTTTGTCGTGGCCGATACCGGCGATCACGGGTACCGGAAAGGTGGCTACTTCCCTTACCAATAATTCGTTATTAAAGGGCATTAACGACTCCAAGGATCCCCCGCCCCTGATAATCACTAAAACATCAATGTCTTTTTTCCTGAATGTTTTAACGGAGGCCAACAAATCGCTGACCGCTTCCTGCCCCTCGACCCGCGAGTCGATCATCTGGATTTTAAAACCGAATTTGCCGATATTGTTCAGAAAATCAGCGAGCACCGCCCCCTGTTTTGAGGTAATGACTCCTATTTTCTGCGGATATTCAGGCAAGGGCCGCTTCTTTTCCGGAGCAAAAAGACCTTCAGTTGTTAATTTTTTCTTTAATTCATCATATTGCTTCTTTAACGTTCCTTCGCCGGCCAGTTCAATGGTGTCTGAAATAAACGATAATCGGCCGTTAGGGGCATAAACTTCGGGATGGCCCGAAGCCATGATTTTCATCCCCTCCTGGAGTTTAATGCCGTACAGCAGATACTTCGATTTCCAAATAATACAGTTAATCAGCCCCTGATTATTTTCATCTTTCAAAGTAAAATAAACATGGCCCGTGGGCCCGAATTGAACTTGTCCGACTTCGCCCAAGATTTTGACTACCGACTTTTTCAAACCGATATTTAAAAGCGCGATGAACTCCGAAACCGAAAATATTTTGTTTTCTACGGGAAATTCCATATTGGTTTATTTTACCAAATATTTACGTCCCTTCAAACGTTCCGGCAGATAATCTTCCTTAGAATACTTATCGTAACCTTTGCCGTAATTTAAATTTTTCATCAGTTTGGTTTCCGGATTTCTCAATATCAAAGGCACGGGCAGGTTGCCGTATTTTTTTACGTCTTCCGTTGCTAATACAAAAGCGTTGTAAGCTGAGCGATTTTTCTTGGCCTGGCACAAATAAACAACGCCGTGGGCCAGATTAATCCCGCATTCGGGTAAGCCGATGATTTCCACGGCCCGGAAAACATCGTTAGCCACGACCAGTGCCGTAGGCTGAACAATGCCGATATCTTCTGAGGCAAAAACAACCATTCTTCGGGCGATAAACTTCGGATCTTCCCCGGCATCAATCATGCGCGCTAAATAATACAAAGCCGCATCAGGCTGGCTCGCCCGCATGCTTTTAATGAAGGCTGAAATAGTATTGTAGTGTTCCTCGCCTTTTTTATCGTATCTTAAAAACTTCGATTGGAGCGTATCTTTCAGGCTGTCGATGGTAATCTTGCCGTAAAGCGACGAAGCGTTCTCCAACATAGTTATGGCCTGCCTCGCATCGCCATTAGCCATAGCGACAAGCCATTCTCGGGCCTTTTTATCCATCTTAAAACCGATGCGAGCGATAATCTCCAGCATATTTTCGTCGGAAAGTTCGCTTAAAACAAAAACACGGCATCTCGAAAGCAGCGGTGGAATCACTTCAAAGCTCGGGTTCTCGGTAGTCGCTCCGATTAAACTGATATCTCCTCTTTCCACGTAAGGCAATAAAAAATCCTGCTGAGATTTGTTAAAGCGGTGGATTTCGTCCAGAAATAAAACCTTGGGATAGCCCTTGGTATCTTCGTTAATAATTTTCCTAATGTCGTCTTTGCCGGCCGAAACAGCCGATAACTCGTAAAGCTTGGCGTTAAGGCTATGGGCATAAATCTTAGCCAAAGTTGTTTTGCCCGAACCGGGCGGGCCCCAAAAGATAAACGAAAACAGATGCTTTTGCTTGATAGCAACATTCAGGGGTTTCCCCTCGCCAACCAAGTGCTCTTGTCCCACAAACTCTTTTAAAGTTTTAGGCCTGATTTTTGACGCTAACGGTTCCATGATAATATTGTTGATTTATCCCTGTTGATAACTATTGACTTGACAATCATTTTTGTGCTATATTGAAAGTGAGCGGTAAACCCATTATAGATTGTTCTAAGTGTTCCCATCTTCGTGTGGCTATAGCTTAGACATCACAAATCTATACGGTACGCTCCCCCGAAAGGGGATTTTTTATTTATAAATATTGATCTTCAAATCTTATCTTATCTTTTTCGTAAACATCGTACCAATCAGTTTTAGATCTCTCATATTTTTGGAAAATACCCCAACAAAAAATATCAACAGCCTGTAACCCGTAATTCTCATGCGAAAGCCAGTGATAAATATCAAGAGGTGTTTTTGGGTTTAACCGGGCCTCGAGCTGTCTTCTAATATAAGAATTGAATTCGATAATTTCCGGTTTACTCATAGATTTATCTATTATTAATTCAACTCTATTATTATCGTTTTTCTCAAAAGGTATCTGCTCTAAAACTTTTCTGGCAATAAAATTATATACTCTACTTTTTTCTTTGGTAAGCTGCTGATAAACCAGCTTTTTATTTAAAGTCATTGAATATAAACTAAACTTAACTCCCTTAAGTAGTTTATATAAATATTTCTTTACGCTTAGATCGGCTTCCCTGCCCTTCAATTCATGCACACCGTCTTTTTTATTAAATTTCCTCCTAAGCGTAGTTTTTACGGCTTTTATTATTTTCCTATTATTATCTAAACTGCTAACAGCTAAGATTGTTATAGTAAAAAACTTCGATGGTCTCTTGGTGACAAAATCAAATCCTAAGTCTCCGCTTTCGTCTAGATATAAATACCACATAATTATTTTTATCTTTTATCAAACTTAGAATCGGAGCTTCCGCCTGCCCCGCTCGAAAGAGCAAAAATTATGCCGATAAAAAAAATAAGTAATAGAGGAGCTATGTCCATAAATTTATTTAGCGCTGGGCAAAATCACAGATGTCCTTAAAATCGCAATAAGAACACTGCCAGCCGGGCGTTGCCTTAAAGTCACTCTTTTTAATTTCTTCAACCTCCTGGACAATTTTTTCCTTCAGGGCTTGTTTATCTTTGTCCGAACCCAAAAACGACGTTTTCTTGTTTTCGTTCAGGTAATAATAAGTCAGCGTCTGCGGTTTCAGCTTCAAAACTTCTTCGGCCGCTATCTGATAAATAAGCAATTGTTCTTTATCATCAGCCTCCAGTCTTTCTTTGGCCGCGCCTGTTTTGTAATCAATAATGGCCACGCCCTGCCTACCGGCAGGCAGGCCAGTCGGCAGTTGATCGATGCGATCAATCCGACCGTTCAGGGTATAGCCGCCTATCTTCAGATTAAAAGGCATTTCCAGACCCAAGGCATTATTAATTTTCAAAATCTTGGGCGGATTTTCTGTAAAATCATCGTAAAAGTCCTTAATGATCTTCTTGCCGAGCTTGTAATATTCCTCTTTTTGGCTTTTGCTTTCATACCATTCATCAATCCAGCTATTTTCATAAACATCTTCCAATAGTTTAAAGTCGTTATTCTTTTTCCCCGTTCTGAGCGACGTCGAAGGATTAAACCCAAAGAGATTTTTTTGATCAGAACCCTTTCCCTCGTTAATTAATTTAAGAAACTGATAGAAAGTTTCGTGCATCGCTTTACCGAAAGAAAACACGGCCTTGCCCCGGACGGGAATCCTTAAAATAAAGGCGAACTTGTACTGTAAAGGACACTTTTGGAAAGCGGCCAGCTGCGAGTAAGAAAAGTGGTCAGGCAACCGGTATAACGGGGAGGTCCGACCATATTTGGGAGTCCGATTTCCCTCTAAATTTCGAGGGAAGTCGGACTCCCTAACATCCGGCGTTTGAATTTCTTTATACCCCATTTCAATCATAAACCGGGAAAGTTTCTTTTTGCGCGACAATCCGTAATCTTCGGCCGAAGTGAAATAAAGCTCTTTTTTGGCTCTAGTCATAGCTACATAGCAAATTCTCCGCTCCTCCTGCAGATGGACATCGCCCTTGGGCTTGATATCTTTGATCATGTCTTCGGGTAGCTCAATCGGATCATTCCTTTCAATGGTCGGGAATCTCTTGTCCACCATATTTACTAAGAAAACGTGTTTGAATTCCAATCCTTTGGCTCCATGAATAGTCATGACCCGAATCACGTCCGGGCCCTGGTCAATATCAAACTCAAGCTTGCCCTGCTCGCCCGACTCTATCTCCAGGGTGATTTCCCGCATAAAGTTATTTAAACTCGGGTCAAGAGCGCTGTCTTCAAAATTCTTTATCTTCTTGAGGAATTGGTCCAGCACCCCGAATTCTTCCTGGCCATCTTTATCAATTAAGTATTTCAAATAGCCGGAGTCTTTCAGAAAAGCGACCATGATTTCGGAAACCGTCTTTTCCCGCGCCAGAGAAGTGTGTTTTTTAATCAAACTTAAAATAAAAGGAATAATTTGGCGCGATTTTTCGGAAATACCCGAAATAAGCGGCAAATCACCCATGGCTTCGTAAAGCGACCTGCCTTTACGGAAGCTATGTTGAGTTAATTTGGCGATATCGTCTGAGTTAATGTCTAAAAACGGCAAATTTAGAATCCGATACAAAGCCGGGCTTTCGTGATAGTTATCCAAAAGCTTGAAATAAGAAATGATGTCCAAAACCGCGGACTTGGCATACAGCCCCCTTGAGGCTAAGAATTGATAAGGCAGGCCCGCCTTTTCTAAAGCTTTAATAAAAGGAATGCATGCGTCATTGGTGCGTGATAAAATAGCGATATCGTTATAGGTTGCGGTTTTGTCTTTCTTTAAAATCTGCTGAATTTTTTTAATGGTTTTCGAAACCTCCTCGTCCAGAGTATTGGAATGCAGATGCTCAATAACGCCCTCGCTTTTTTCATTGGCCACCAGCTTTTTATTTATTTTATTAACAAACTCCAGCCGGTCGGGATCGTTGGCTTTGATGAATTTATAAGCCAAATCTAAAATATTCTGCGTGGATCGGTAATTTTTGACTAATGAAACTTCTTTGGCTTTCGGAAAATCTTTTTTAAACTGAATAATATTGGAGAAAGATGCGCCCCGCCACCGATAAATCGCCTGATCATCATCGGCGCAAACGGTCAGATTGTTTTTAGGCGCAGCTAAAATCTTAATCAGCTCGTATTGCGCCCAGTTCGTGTCCTGGAACTCATCGACTAAAATGTATTTGAACTTTTCCCGGTACTTCTTCAAAATCTGGGGTCGTTGCTGGAAAAGTTTTAAACAGTAATTGATTAAATCGCCAAAATCCAAAACGCTGTTTTCCAACAACAGCCGCTGATAAACATGAAAGGCCGAGGCCACTTCCTTAATTCTTTCCACTTCTTTTGATTCGGGCGCATCATCCCTGGTTTTTATTTTTTCCGCATAGGCCAGATAATCTTCGGGATAAATCGCTTGGTCTTTGCAGTGCGAGAAATGAGCCAATAACGCTTGAATGAATTTCGTCGGATTGCCGAGCGGCCTGTAATAATCAAGCTTAAACTTGTCTAAGTTTTTATAGACCAGAAGCCAGCCGGCCGTGCCGTCCAGAATTTTAAAGTCGGCGGGCAAACCGATATCAAGAGCGTGATCTCTTAAAATCCTTTCGCAGAAAGCGTGAAAAGTCGAAACCCATAAATCAACGTAGCCGTAAGGCAATAGCCGATCAACTCTTTCTTCCATTTCTTCGGCAGCCTTATCGGTAAAGGTGACTGCCAGAATCTCTTCGGGCTTGGCTTTGCCTGTTTCAATCAAATAGGCCAGTCTTTGAGTAATCACTGTTGTTTTACCCGTACCGGCGCCGGCCACAATCAAAAGCGGGCCTTCATTATAAACTACGGCCTCTTTCTGTTCTTTATTAAGCTTTTGCAAATCTTGAGCCATACCTAATCAATCTTAATTATTTGGCACTCTTTTAATCCGTCCGGGGTATTGAACTTGACGACATCGCCTTTCTTTTTACCTAAAAGCGCCTCGCCCAAAGATGATTTGAGTGAAATCTTACCCGCCATAATATCAGCCTCTTCGGGCTCGACAATCTGATACTTGTCTGCGCCGTCTTTTGATTTCAAACAAACAACCGATCCGATTTGAACTCCGCCCCCTTGTTTCTTTTCGATAACCTGAGCTTGGTTGATAATATCTTCCAATTGTAAAACCCGGCCTTCAATAAACGACTGGTCTTCTTTGGCCGCATGATACCCGGCGTTTTCTTTCAAATCGCCGTGAGCCGCCGAGTGCCTAATTCTTTCCTGCACTTCTTTTCGGGCCACCGTCTTGAGATGGAGCAGTTCCTTTTTAAGTTTTTCCAACCCTTCTTGAGTTAAGTGTTTAGCCATAGAGTATTCTTCATTTTACCACGAAGATGAAAGAGGCCGAACCTCTTTCATTTTAATAACGACCTGATTTAATGGACAAGGGCTCTGTTTTATTCAACATCTTCCCCATCTTAAACTCTTGGCCAAAACCAAAAGAAAACACTTGATAACCCCCGGAGTCAGTCATCAAGGGCTTCGGCCAATTCATAAACTTATGAAGGCCGCCCGAGGCCTTGATAATCTTTTCTCCCGGCCGTAGGTGCAAGTGAAAAGTATTTGCAATCAGAATCTGGCTTTTAGTTGCCTCAACCTCTTTGCTGTCCAAGGTTTTAACCGAGCCTTGAGTCGCCACCGGAACCAAACACGGCGTTTCCACAACGCCATGAGGAGTTATCAAGTGCCCCAGCCGAGCCCGGCTTTTCTTTGATTTTTTAAGAATCTTGAATTCAATCATAAATTCATCTTAACACGAAATTAATCCTTGAAATAAGCCATAAAACGTGATAGGATTAAACGCGTTAATTACTATATATGC
>JBBTYF010000036.1:8602-16257 GCA_038061935.1 Patescibacteria group bacterium
TGGAAAAGTATGGAAAATTAAGACCATACTTCCATAAGATTGCCAAAAGAATCCGAAGAGCGATACTTGAAAACCAAGCTATTATGATCAGGCATCACGCTGACTCTGACGGCATCAATGCGGGACTGGCCATAGAGTGTTCGTGCAAGCTCTTTATGGAGAAAATAGGCGTGAACCCGGAATACAATCTTTACCGGTCTCCAAGCAAAGCGCCTTTTTATGACGTACCGGACGTCTTCCGAGACGTTGTTCTGGTAAAAAGAATCATTGAGGGGCACGGCCAGAAAAAACCCTTAATTATTGTTTTAGACAACGGCTCTACTCCCGAAGATGTTTTTGGATTAAAAACATTAAAGGCATTGGACTTTGAAATAATTGTCGTCGATCATCATAACCCGGTGGTGATTAATAATAAAAAAACTCTGGTTGATCCGTACGTCTCTCTGCATCTTAACCCTTATATTGAAGGATTCGACAGTAAAACGTGCGCCGGCATGCTCGCCTATGAATTAGGCAGATGGATCTTTGAAGACTATTCCAATCCTTCCTTGCCTGCCGTATCAGGGATAAGCGACCGGTCCGATGCCGGAGAAACCGAGAGATACATAAAAATTAGCGGCAAGACAAGAAAAGAATTGGAGGAAATCGGCACAGCGATTGATTTTATCGCTTATCATTTGAAATTCAATCCCGGAAAGGGACTCTTCGAAGAACTTTACAAAAACCCCGAGCTTGTCAGGATAATCAATGAAGACGTTAAAAAGAGCGCTGAAAACCAACTGGAAAGCGTTTTACCCTACCTTAGAACTCAAAAAATCAACGGAGTCACCATGTCAACTATTGATCTTGAGAAGTATACGATGAAATTTAAATATCCCCCGCCCGGGAAACTGGTCAGTATGATTCACGACACTGTGGTCGCGGGCAAAGAAAATATGCCGTTTATGACCTTCGGGTATATGTCTGACATGATTATCATCAGAGCAACTAAGCCCGTCCTGCCTGTGGCAAAAATCATAGAGAAGATCAAGAAGGATGTTCCTCACTCGGATGTGAGCGGCGGCGGCCATGAATGCGCCGGCACAATAAAATTCATTCCCGACAAACTTAACAATATTTTAGAAAACATCAAACAGCAGGTCCAAGAGCTAGACCTTATTTCCCAAGATTAAGAATCTCGTCGATTCTGATTCGAGAAACGAATTCAGGCATGTGGCTGACTAAAACCATGGCGCCCTCGTATTTATTTAAAGCCTCGGCAATAATCGGCAAATGGCGGAAGTTGATGTGATTGGTCGGCTCGTCCAAGATAAGCAGTCCCGGTTTTTGGAGGACGATTCTCGCCAATAACAACAAACCTTTTTGGCCTTCGGACAAACTGCCGATTTTCGAATGAATCAAGTCCCCGGTGATTAAAAATCCGGCGGCCAAAGAGCGAATGCTCTCTTCAGATAAATTATCGGCGACCGAATTAAGAGATTGCCAAACCGTATCGTCAAAGTTAAGCGTGGAAAAATCCTGACGGTAGTAGCCCACCCGAACTCCCGGAGTAATCTTGGCGCCTTTCGCCTTACCCGAAGCTAAGGCCTCAAGCAAAGTTGTTTTGCCGATGCCGTTTGGTCCGACCAATAGCAGGCGCTCTTTTTTCCTCAAAGAAATATTGGCTTCTTTTTTGACGAACTTGTGCTTTTGCATCACCGAAAAAGAAGTAATCTTTAAAATTTCTCCGCCGATATCATCCTGGCAAGAAATGGTAAATGGTCTTATGGTTTTATCCTCTTTCCTGACATCAACCTTCTCTTCTTCCATTGCTTCGACCTGATTCTTCATTTTTTTAGCCACCAGCCTCATTTTTCCTCCTTTATTGGCAAAATAGTTTATCTTTTCCTTGTTCGCGATAATTCTTTTCTGCAACTGGGCGTTCTTCATGTTTTCCCTTTCGATTCTAGCTGTAATTTCTTTCAGTAAATCAAAATAGTTGCCTGTATATTGCTCAACTTGCCTAGTAAAAACATCCAGATATAAAACTCCCTGGGTAAAGGTATTTAAAAAATCAGCGTCGTGGGAAATAACAATGCAGGTTTTCTGATAATCCAATAAGAACTTCGTTAAATGGCTGATCCCCTCCTTATCCAAGTTGTTGGTCGGCTCGTCCAAAAGCAATAAATCCGGTTTTTGGATAATGGCTGACGCCAAAAGAAGCCTCGCTTGCTGGCCGCCCGAAAACGATTTAATTAATCTCTCGTGGTCAGCCGAAAGATTGACGACCTCCAAAGCCTCGTCAATTTTAGGATCGATATCATAAACTTTTTCTTTTCCGCCCGAGGCGGATCGGCCTTGGGCCGAAAAACAGCCCTCAAAAAACTCCCTCAATGTTAAATCGAACTGATCCCGGGTGATGACCTGTTTGGCTGCAGCCACGGTCAGTCCGGGACCCAAGTGCACGGCTCCCGAATCGGGCTCGAGAACCCCCATAATGAGCTGGAAAATAGTGCTTTTGCCCGCGCCGTTCTGCCCCATTAAAGTAATTTTAGATCCCCGCCTTACCGAAAAATCGACCTCATTTAAAAGGGGCTTCTGGTGGCCGCGGCCGAAAGAGACCCCGTCAAATCTTAAAATGACCTCTTGATTATCCATAATGTAATTGAACCACTTGAGAATACCATAAAATAAGCTTCAATGAAAGCTAAAAGAAAATGAGCAAAGTTAAACCTTGCTCATTTATTTTTATACACCCGACCGTTTACGTGTCCTTTACTTCTTCCGTCTTTTCCCTGAAAAGCCTAACCGCCTCTCTTAGAAATGTTATGTTTTCCAGAATTTCGACTTCTTCTCCAAAGTCATATCTTTCCGGCCTTTTTTGATTGTATAATTTATAAAGAACTTTTTCGATAAGGGGTAGAAATGTCCAATCTTCCACGTTGATCGCACAGTGAACTACTCGTTTGATATCAATCATCGTGCAATCGTAGATAGGAAAATCTCTTTCGTATGCTTTCACTAAGAATGATTCTAAAAACAGTTTCAAATCTGGCGTTGTTATATCTTGATAGGCCATCGGGGACTTATTTAATCGGCCCGCTATGATTTTAAGAACATCCGAGCGATGCTGAAATCCGTACGAACTGCCGAAATGTTCCAGCTTCGTAATCCCTATGGCAAAATCCAGTGCACGATTGACTAATCCTCCGTTGGCGTTAAAAATATACCAACCCAAAAGCTCTTTCCAAGAACCAGAATGCGTTTGCTCCTCCTCTTTCTTTAAATCGTGTATTCGCGTTTCTGCCCAATCGGCTTCTTGGGCGCACCCTACTTTAATAGAACTACTCAATAATCGGCTTAAAATAGCTTCCCTGACTTCAAGTATGGGGTATTCGTCGAACACCCATAAAAGATTAAAGGCCGGACCCCTCTCGATATTTTTAACTATGGCTTCTGTGACCACTGTCTTCCTGAATTCCGGAACCTTCTCTTGGACATTCTCCATTTCCCTCTCCTTTTTGACCCTGTTGGGTCTTTTTTTAAATTTCCGCTGGTTAGCGGATATTTCACCTTAATCCTTTCATCAGCTTCTGTCAATAAAAAACTACTGGCCCATAAAACCGCGGCTTTGCTGCTGCCAGAGTCTAAAGTAAAGGCCCTTATTCTCTATCAACTCTTTGTGCGTTCCATCTTCAACTACAGCGCCCTTGTCAAACACAATAATGCGATCCATCTTTTGAATAGTGCTTAAACGGTGAGCAATCACCAAGGTTGTGCGCCCCTTCATTAATTCATCGAAAGCTTCCTGAATATGATGTTCACTGATTGAATCAAGGGAGCTCGTCGCCTCATCTAAAAGAAGAATGGGCGCATCTTTAAGCATGGCTCGGGCAATAGCCACTCGCTGGCGCTCGCCTCCTGAAAGCCTGACACCCCGTTCTCCAACGTAAGTATCATAGCCTTTTACCAAATCCTTGATAAATTCGTTAGCGCGCGAACGCTTAGCAGCGTCAATAATCTCTTTTTCGGCGGCTCCCGGCTTGGAATAAGAAATATTCTCCCTGATAGTCCGGTGAAAAAGTATCGGGTCTTGCGGCACGTAAGCGATTTTGGAACGCAAATCGCTTTGGGTGATGCGCGAGATATCCTGGCCGTCAATCAGAATTTGGCCCGATTGCACATCGGCAAACCGCAATAAAAGCTTCGTAATTGTGGTTTTACCGGCGCCGGAAGTTCCGACCAATCCTACCCTCTCTCCCGCCCCAATATGGAGCGAAAGTCTTTTGAAAATCGTCCGCCCTTCGCCCTCTTCCTCTCCGTAAAGAAAAGAGATATTTTTAATTTCAATTTCTCCTTTGCCGATTCTGCATTTCTCCGGATTTTGCGGGTCTTTGACCGCCACCGGTTTTTCGAAAATATCAACCATTTCTTTCGCCTCGGCAAGAGATTTCATGATTTTTGCTGAATTGCGTCCGATATCCCAGACGACCTGGAATGAAGTGAAGATATATATCTGCATCAAAATAATGGTTCCGGCCGAAATTGCGCCGGAGAGCCAGAGATGAACCGCGGCAAACATGCCGACAAACTCGAATAAAGCGATAAAATATCCCTGAAATAAAAATTGCGTATCCTGAAAATAACTCGCGCTTCTTCTTCGCTTCTCTTCGAGCTCCGTCGCATCGGTAAAATACGACAGCTCTCTGGCGTGCGATGCAAACATCTTCACATTCAGCATATTAGTGATGGCGTCGGACAACACCCCGGTCATTCTGGAATTGGCTTCGGCCGTCAATAAATCTTTCTTGATTTTTTTCCTGACAAAAAGCGACGTGATTGCCACGTAAATAACAAGCCAGACAAATAAGACGAGCCCTAAGGGCCATGAGAAGTAAGAAAGTACCGCCAGGGCGAAAATAAGGCGGAGCCCGTTCATCCAGATCGCAAAAACAAACTGATCGTGGATTGTTTCAAATGCGCCGATATAACGCCGGACTCTGGCCACGAGAGTGCCGGTAAAGGTGCTGGAAAAAAATTCGTATGAATGGCGCTCCACTCTGGCAAATGCGTCGTCAGCCACGTCCTTCAACATGTGGCTTTGCGAGTACGTCATGGTGAAATCGGCCATCCGGTAAAAAAGGTTATATAAAAGAAGAGCCACGCCCAAAAGCATAACCGTATTGATAATTGCCGCCGATGCGTCTGCGGGATTGCCTGCTCTCGATATGATATCGATGATCCGCTTATATAAAACCGGAGCCACCATGCCCGACCCCACAACCGCAAGACTGTAAGATAAAAAAATAAAGAAAGTGCTCTTTTTATACTTCTTCAAATGCGGCCAATAGTATTTAAATATAAGCTTGATGTCCATGATTATTTTATCCTACCAAAAAACCGCCTCTTTGGCGATTTTTTATAATTTATTTCTTAAGTATACTTTTAGCAAGGGCTATCAAATCGGACTTGGATATTTCTTTCTTCTTGTCTGCTAGTTTTTTGAATTTTAAAAACGCTTTTTCTGTTTCTTCTGAGCTGAGTTGATAACCCAACTGTTTAAATTTGTGATCCAAAGCGTGCCTTCCCGAATGTTTGCCTAAAATCAAACTTTCTTGGGTAAAACCGACGTCTTCGCCGTGAATAATCTCATAGGTTTCTCTTTTTCTTAAAATTCCGTCCTGGTGGACGCCCGCCTCGTGCCTGAAGGCGTTGAGGCCAACAATGGCTTTATTGGGAGCTATGGAAAATCCCGTCAGCTTGCTGACCAATTGCGATGTCTGCCAAATCTGCGACTTATTGATGTTGGTTTTTAAATTATTAAAGATATCTTTTCTCGTATCCAGGGCCATCACCACCTCTTCCAAAGAAGCATTGCCGGCCCTTTCACCTATTCCGTTGATAGTGCATTCAACCTGCCTGGCCCCATTTCTGACGGCCGCCAAAGAATTAGCCACGGCCAACCCTAAATCGTTATGGCAATGCGCTGATATCACCGCCTTATCAATATTGGGGACTTTTTCTTTAATCGCCTTGATTAAATCGGCGAACTCCCAAGGAGTGGTATAACCGACCGTATCCGGGATATTGACCGTGGTGGCCCCCGCCTCAATCACGCTTTTAAGAATTTTAAATAAAAACTCTTTTTCGGTTCTGGAGGCGTCTTCAGGCGAGAACTCTATATCTGAAAAATATTTTTTGGCGTATTTTACCGCCCAAATCGCCAAATCAAAGATTTCCTCTTTCGTTTTCTGCAACTTATGTTCCATATGGATTTTGGAAGTGGCTAAAAACACGTGGAGGCGGGCATTTTCAGAATTTTTGAGGGCATCATAAACCGCATCCATGTCTTCTTTTCTTGATCTGGCCAACCCGCAGATAACCGGCCCCTTTACGGATTTTGCGATTGTTTTTACCGCCTCGAAATCACCCTTTGAGGCAATAGGGAAACCGGCCTCAATAACATCCACGCCTAAATCTCGCAAAGCTAAAGCAACCTTCAATTTTTCGTTTTTCGTTAAAGAGGCGCCCGGCGCCTGTTCGCCGTCGCGCAAAGTTGTATCAAAGATGATTACCTTATTCTGCATATGCCTTTATTCTACTAAAAAACCGCCGGTTTGGCGATTCTTTCCCCGATTGGAGAGGATAGTCCTCTCCAATCGCCTTAGTACGATATATTTATTTTCCGAAAAATTCTCTTAGAATGTTCTCCACCGCTCCTAAAAGATTGTATGGATCCAAACCGGACGCTGGCGGCTGTTGTTCTATTGGCGGAGCCGGTTCAGCGCTACCACCTCCTTCCGGTGCAGTTGAGGGCGGCGATTGAGGCGAAGTGTCTTGTCCAGGTTGCGGCGGCTGATACTGCTGACCGTCTTGAGGAGGGATTGAACAATTCTCGCCTTCACAAGGAATAGGGGCGTAACCTGATCCACCACCGCCCTGCATAGGCTGATTTTGAGGCTGTGACCCCTGGCATTGTTCTGGGTTTGATTCGCAATACTTTTGGCATTCTTCCTCGTTAGCGCAGCCGCCCGGACCAGTTTGACCTCCCGGCGATATATTGCCGCCTTCGCTAGAGCCACTTTGACCCTCGCCCGGAGGCGGACCCATTTGTTGAAAACATTCCTGCATCTTGTCGCCAACATCTCTTGACGGCATGCCTGTGCCGCTCTTCATTTTTTCCACTGCATCAGGCCCTAATGCTGACTGAAGGCAATCCATGACTACCTGCGGCGCTTGTTGCAACGATTGCTGAAGCTGTTGCTTGCCCTGCTCCATCTGTCTTAAATCTTCTTCCGGTATCAACCCGTTCTCTCTGCCGAAATTAAAACAGGTTTCTTGATTATCAGGATTATTGCAAAACGCCTCGCATTCCTCTTTGCCTTTACAGCCGCCCGGACCCTTACCGCCCGTCTTGCGGGCCATGGCTGCGTCTTCTGCTGTCATAAAACCAGCTTCTATCGCAAAATTCATACAGACTTCCATATTCTCGGGAGTACTGCAATATTCATCGCACGCCTCTTTCCCTTTACAATTTGGCGGCTTTATTCCCTTTTTGAGCGCCTGCAGCATTTTCTGGGAATCGGCTTTTTCTTGTTCGCTCATAAAACCGGCTTCCATAGCAAAATTCATACAGACTTCCATATTCTCGGGAGTACTGCAATATTCATCGCACG
>JBBTYF010000036.1:16357-17018 GCA_038061935.1 Patescibacteria group bacterium
CCTCTTTCCCCCTACAAGGCGGCGGCTTTACTCCCTTTTTAATTGCCTGCAGCATTTTCTGGGCATCCTCTAGCTCTTTGCCTTGGATAAATCCGGCGGCGGCGCCAAAAGTAATACATTCTTCCATATGCTCTGGCGCTTCACAATAAGCATCGCAGGCCTGTTTATTGCCGCAAGGAGGCGGTTTAACTCCGCTGGCTATCGCCGCCTGGACCTTCTTGGCTTCCTCTAATTCCGCCGGCGACATTAAATTATTCTCTTCAGCAAACGAAATACATGCGTCGATATGGCTTATATCATTGCAGTATTGTTCACAGCTGTCCTTGCCGGCGCAGCCGCCCGGACCCTTACTGCCCGCGGCGACAAATTTCTTGGCCATTTGGATTTCTTCTTGTGACATCAAGTTGTTCTTTTCGGCAAAATCCAAGCAAACATTCGTATTGGCTGAATTATCGCAATAAGTCTTGCAAGCCGCCTCGTCTTGGCAATTGCCCAACTCTTTTACCGGATATTGGATATCGGCTGCGCTCGCCTTAATAAGGCCAATCGCCGCAAAAATTATGATTATAAAACCGAGGAAATATTTTTTCATATTATTCAAAAGGGTTAGTTTTGATATTTTTATACGGATTGGCCTTATCCGCCGGATTAAGATCGGGTT
>JBBTYF010000037.1:0-4892 GCA_038061935.1 Patescibacteria group bacterium
CTTATATTATAGGAATCTATCCGTTTACTTATTGGCCCGATGATTTTCCATTAACTAAAGAATATAATGTGCGCGGCAAGCCAGCCGAAGAAGTGTTAAGCCAATGGTATAAAGCTATAAAGTAAAAAGAGAGATTTATCAGATTTGCCGCCAAAGAAAAATTTAAAATCGGTTCACCGAAACCACCGGGTAGACCAAGAAAAAACCAGAGCTGACACTATTTTCCACTATTTTCCCGAACAACCTGAATAAGTTGACTTGTCTTCTTAATTTGCTAATATTAGAGAATAGAAAAAAGTTAAAGGTCGAGAATTATATTTTTGGACAAACTAACGAGTTAATCTTTATGGACATATTTAAACATCTCACCGTATTATATCTCGTTTTTTCGTTAATAGTTGTGTTCTTCGGCGGGGGAATGGTCACCAACGCCGCGTCCGATCGCAATAATATAGTAAGAGTCGTGGCCCATACCCCAGATGAAGCCCAGCGTGGTCTGGCGCGTGGGTGCGCGATTGTTGAACGGGGCCGCGCGCTCATTGCTCTTGAATGCCCGGGAGCGGTTGCGACAGCCTTGGGTTTTAAAGAGGATATTAAGGTATTTGCTCAGGACGCAGGAGCCAATACCCAAATTGGTGCAGACTTGGTGCATGCTGGCGGCAATACCGGGCAAGGCAGAACAGTAGTGGTCCTTGACACCGGCTACAACTACAATCATCCGGAACTTGCCTTAAGTTTTGGCGGCGGGCTGGACTTCGTGAATAACGACAGCGATCCCATGGATGACAATGGCCACGGCAGTCACGTTGCCGGACTAATTACTGCAGATGGAGTTAACTCCAGAGCAAGAGGCGCTGCGCCCGACACCACGGTGGTGGCGGGTAAAGTATTAAACGCCAGCGGCTCAGGATACTTCAGCACAGTTGCTAACGCTATTTACTGGGCAGTTGATGGTCCTGACGGCGTATTTGGCACGGCGGATGATTTTGGCGCAGACGCGATTAATATGAGCCTTGGAACCGGCGCGCCGTACCTCTATAACAAGAGTTTCTGCGACAATGTATTGCCCGCATTGACCGCAGCAATCCAGTATGCGGTAAACCGCGGCGTAGTCGTAGTGGTGGCGGCGGGCAACAGTGGAAGCGCAGGCGTATCACTTCCTGGCTGCATCAGTTACTCCACGACGGTTGGCGCAGTGAATAAATCAGATAAAATCGCAAACTTTTCAGGTCGCGGTCCGGCAGTAGATATTGTGGCACCTGGAGTCAATTTGCTTTCCTCGTGGCTCGGCAGCGAATATATATACGCAAGCGGCACAAGCATGGCGACGCCAGTTGTCAGTGCGGTAGTGGCCCTGGTGCGTCAAGCGCATCCTGCATATACTCAAGCCCAAGTTGAAACCGCACTCTTCAGCGCTGCCAAAGATCTCGGGAAAGCAGGGAAAGATACGACATTCGGTTGGGGCCGCGTACGGGCAAATATTGCAGTGCGATAAACTCCGCCGCTGTTCTCGGATATCATCTCAGTTCAACGAAACTCGGCTGGAGAAGCCGAGTTTAGTTTGTTGATTACGAGTTTGGTGAATTTGGTATAATGGAGTCAGTAAAAATGGTATCAATTCTGGTTTTCAGCTCGACCGAGACGCCTCGAAAATCGCCAAAGCACTTGGCGTTTCAATTGAGGGTTCAATTTAATAAAATAATTTTATGACTAAAGTGGAATTTTGCAAGTTTTTAGATGGCATGGATAAAAGAGGCGGAATTCAGCTAAAACCAATTGGCAGGGCAAAAAATACGGCCAAGAAACCAGCCTTGACTGGCTGGAAAGACCTTATTACCGAAATTGCGCTTGATAAGCGGTATACTAAGGGATTAGACGGCATTGAAGGCTACTCGCATGTGATTATTGTCTATTGGATGGGCCGAGAAAAAGAATGCCATCTTAAACATCACCCGCAAGGCAGAAAAGATGTGCCATATGGAGGAATTTTTGCTTGTCGCTGTCCCCAGCGGCCAAATAGAATTGCGATTTCTACCGTAAAGTTAGTTTCCCGAAAAAGGAATAGCATCAAAGTGAAAGGATTGGATATTCTTGATGGCACTCCCATTTTGGATATTAAACCATATACTCCTCGTTATGATCTGGTCGGCAAGGCCAAAGTCCCCGCGTGGGTTAACCGGTTGATTTTTTAGTAAGGCGATTGGAGAGGTTAGACCTCTCCAATCAGGGAAAGAATCGCTAAAAGGCGCTTTTTTTGATACAATAAAAGAAGATAACCATTTAACAAAAATATGAAAAAAATACTCTTTTCTTTGGTTATATTTTCTTTTTTAATTTTTGGGTTGAGCGCATTAGCCCAAAACGATAATTTGCCCGACCCCGGGATTACTCCTGACAGTCCGTTTTATTTTCTCAAAATCTGGAAAGAAACAATCCAGACCTTTTTTACTTTCGGAATGGAAAACAAAGCCAAGCAGTTTTTGCACTTAGCCGATGTTAGGCTGGCCGAATACCAGAAAATGATTGATAAAGGGAAAACCGAAATTGCTCAAAAAACTCTTGAGAAATATGAAAAGCAGCTTAACCATGCTTTGGAAAAAGCCGAGGAGGCAAAAGAGAAGGGCAAAGATGTGGCAAAATTAAAAGAGGCAATCAGCGAGAAAATATTAAAACATCAGGAAGTATTAGAAAATGTTCTGGAAAAAGTTCCCGAAGCAGCAAAAGAAGGAATTGAGAAAGCTTTAGCTGCGGCCAGAAAAGGAACGAAAATCGCAAACATAAAATCATTATTTGGAACGATGATCGCTTTTAATATAAACGATGCGGCGATGAGGACGCCGGGCACGCTTGATGCCATCCAACAAAAAAGTTGGACTGAATTCAAAAAAGATAATTCGGCATATCAGAACCTTCTAAGTAATTTAAAAAAACTTATTCAAGACCGCACAAAACTGGCGAAGGCCACAGGTTTTTCTCTTGACCGGGAAATTGTCGGCTATTTCACCTGGAATGTCGTAGAGCCCCAAAAAGGCCAATTCGATTGGGAATTGACCGATCTTTATGCTCAAGCAGCTTCGAATGCCGGTGTTAAAATTTCCGCCGTTATCCAGCCATTTGCCGGTTGGGACCAAAAGAACACGCCGACCAATGCCGGGTGCAATGCTTTGGATTTTGCTTATTACGAATATAAAGCAGGTCCGCCCAACGATTTTACCGAATATGAAAATTTTCTGACGAAAACAGTTGAGCGATACAAAAATAATGTCGCTGTTTGGGAAATCGGCAATGAAGACGAGGGCCAGTGCGGCGGTTATCAAGATGACCCCGAAGGTTATTTAAAACTCTTAAAAATCTCTTACGACGTCATTAAAGGAGCCGATCCTGGAGCCAAGGTAACCAACGGCGGCGCTTTGGAATTTCTTGATAATAGCATTAAAAATTTTTGGACAAAGTTTTTCCAGCTTGGCGGCGGCCAATATCTTGATTACTTTAATGTTCACTACAATACCGAGCGTAGCCCGGATGCCAAGTTGAACCCCGCCGCTTTTCAGGAAGTTTTAACATTTTACAACAATCTAATGGAGAAAAATGGCGGCAAAAAACCTTTATATCTAACCGAGTTTGGCATTTATTCAGGCGCGCCATCTACTCAACCGATGAGTCAATTGCAATCAACGCCATCCGAACAACCTTCCAATCAACCGCTCAATGATAAATGCGGCGATGGAATCTGTGATGATTTTGAAAAGCAAAACTCCAATGTCTGCCCGCAGGATTGCGGCGGAAGTGGACAGCCAATTCAAGGGCAAACCCCGCAGGCTCTGAGCAACTTAAGTGAAGACAACCAGGCTGCCTTGTATTTTAAATATTCCATTTTTGCTTTTGTCAGCGGCGCTAAAGTAGTCTTCATTGACTTGGTCGGTAGCGACAATAATGTTATCGGCTCTTCAATGGCGTTTAATACCGACGGTCAACCACGGCTCTTTCTTACCACTCTAAAGACTATGGAGAGTAAAATCGGCGGCTTTTCCAAAGCAGAAAAAATTGCCGATGCGCAATATAAATTTACTGTCGGCGGCAAAATCATCTATGCTTTATGGGCGGGAATATCGCCCAATGAAATTTCTGGCAGGGTAAAGGTGACGGATATGAAGGGACAAGAACGGTTTATCGATGCGGCGAAGATAGAATTAAGAGCAGACCAGCCGGTTTTCATTGAGCTATAAAGATATTTGTGTCAAAACAATAAAACGCCCCGACCGAGATGTTGCAAAAACCGTCGAGATTGTGCTAAAATAAGCATAGAAGATTAAATAAAATAAGGTCGAATATTCAGGATTAAATTTTTACTTAAATATGGGAAAAATAAAAATTGGAGTCGTTTTCTTCGCCGGGATTATGGTAGTTGGCTTGGTTTTTGGCGTGATGGTACTTGCTAATTCTTCCAATGGGAAGAGTCCCGATAATACTCAAGCAGAGTATGCCCCGGATAGAGTAATCGTTAAAATTAAAGGAGATAAAGAACCCTTTAGAGTAATTACCGTACCCGAAGGAAAGGTTACGGAGAAAGTTAAAGAATATCAAGCAAGGCCCGACGTGGTTTATGCTGAACCTGATTATTATGTTTATGCTTTAGGTTCAAACGATGCTGCTTATCTTAATCAATGGTCATTAAATAATGCCGGTCAAATAATTTATAAAGGTTCGGGAAATGCAGATTCGCCCATTGATCTAAATAAACCAATAGGTACGAGCACCGTTGATGCTGATGTTGATTGGGACGAAGCTTGGAGTCAATTTGCTAACTATAATTGGGCTACTACCATTATTGCTATTGTTGATTCGGGCATTGATGAGACCCACCTGGACTTAAAAAGTAAAATCTGGATAAA
>JBBTYF010000038.1:0-30498 GCA_038061935.1 Patescibacteria group bacterium
CGACATTGCCGTCTTTGTCGAAGATCTGCGACATACCAAGTTTTATACCCAAAATAAATTTCATTTTATCAACCCCGCTAGAAGTCGTCTTTTTATAACTAATAACTAATTTCAGACGAGTATCTTGATTATATCGCCCCGTTAATAGCAAGTAGAAAAAATTCCTAATTTTTTCTACCTTAGACTTCTAACGGGGTCAATAAAAGACGGGGCACTAACCCCGTCAATTACGTTTGGTTAGTACTTATGCTATATAGCAATATGCCACATAGATAGTATACTCATACAGCCACTATATACTAAGCCCGTTTTACTGTCAATGTCTAAAATGAAAGAGGCCTAAAATGAAAGAGGCCGAACCTCTTTCATTTTGGACCTTGTTATAATAAACAACAAAAAGCGGATTGATGTTATCTCCCCGCTTTATTTCTATTGAGATTTTTCTCTTTTTAAATATGCCCACTCACGATTCGCAAGCACTGTTACGGCTACCAATTCCCATCCTTCTCCGCCTAAAGCATTTAGTTGTTTTTCGATTACTTGGAAAATAGTGGATAATTTCACGTTCTTATATTCCCATTTTTTGGCATCGCAATCCTCCTTATTTTTGCTTACTTCCTTTGCTGCGCGGATCTATCAACCGCTTAGGATCTATCATGGCTCCAAGAACATTCGTCGGAAAATTGCAATTTGGACAGACAGAGGGATCAATATCGTGGCTAAAACAACCGCTGTGTCTTACGCCAGCAAACTTCATTTTGCAAAATGGGCATTCCATTTCCAAATCGGTTACAGCCACTCCTCCCGGGTGATATTCTCCTCCACGTTCGTCAACCGGGCTGGTCTCCGAAAGAATTTTAATTTTCTTCTCCAACAACTTATTTAATTCTTCATAAGTTTTGGGCAGTTCGGGTATAGACGGTTTTTCACGGCGTTCGTTTTCACGAATAATTTCAGAATATCTCCTCCATCTATTCATTATCTTTCCTCCTTGTTTGTTAAATTACTACCATCACCTTACAAAATCCCGGGGAAAAATCAAGCCTCAAACAGAAAACCCCGCTAAAGCGGAAAGCCGTCCCGAGAAGGACGGCTTTCCCTAAATTACATTTTAAGTTCGATGTCTACGCCAGCCGGCAGTGTTAAACTCATCAAGGCGTCGATAACCCGGGAGTTCGGACTCACGATATCAATCAGTCTCTTGTGAATCCTCATCTCAAATTGCTCTCGCGCGTCCTTGTGAATAAAACTTGAACGGTTAACCGTGTACTTTTTGGTCTCAGTCGGCAAGGGCACGGGGCCTGAAATTTCAGAACCGTATCTTAAAGCCGTTTCGCAAATCTCGCGAGCGCTCTTATCAATCACCTTGTGATCGTAAGCCCGGAGCTTTATGCGAATCTTAGGCTTAACCGTGTTTTCAACTGGAGCTATCTTTTTGGGCATTGTTTTAGAAGGAGCAAAAACCAAAATATTATTTAATAATCTTGGTTACGACTCCGGCTCCCACGGTTTTACCGCCTTCTCTAATAGCGAATCTTTGCTGAGCTTCCAAAGCCACGGGCACAATCAATTTAATCTTTAAGTTAACCGTATCTCCGGGCATAACCATCTCAGTGCCTTCTGGTAAGGTAACGTCTCCGGTCACATCAGTTGTTCTGATATAAAATTGAGGTTTGTAACCGGGGAAGAACGGCGTGTGTCTGCCTCCTTCTTCTTTGGTCAAAACGTAAATTTCTGTATCGAATTCGGTGTGAGGAGTGACGGAACCGGTTTTCGCCAAAACTTGACCGCGTTCGACATCTTCTTTCTTCAAACCTCTGAGTAAAATACCAACATTGTCTCCAGCGCGGCCTTCGTCCAAAATCTTATTAAACATTTCCACGCTGACCGCCGTAGTTTTGATTGTCGGCTTGATGCCGACCAATTCCACTTCCTCGTTGGCTTTGACAACTCCCCTTTCGATTCTGCCGGTAGCGACCGTGCCCCTTCCTTCAATGGAGAAGACGTCTTCCACGGCCATTAAGAAAGGCTTGTCGATTTCTCTCTTCGGTTCAGGAATAAATTCATCAACAGCAGCCATTAAATCCAAAATAGGCTTGCAGGCCGGATCGTCAATGGTCTTGGCTGCCAAGGCTTTCAAGGCTGAACCGCGGATGATAGGAGTCGTATCTCCGGGAAATTTATATTTGTTCAAAAGTTCTCTGACTTCTGATTCAACTAAATCAATGATCTCAGGATCATCAACAGCATCGCACTTATTCAAGAAAACCACAATTGCGGGAAGCCCCACCTGATGAGCCAGCAAAATGTGCTCTCTGGTCTGAGGCATCGGGCCGTCCGGAGCCGAAACCACCAAAATACCGCCGTCCATCTGAGCGGCGCCGGTAATCATGTTCTTAATATAATCCGCGTGTCCCGGGCAATCGATGTGAGCGTAGTGGCGCTTGTCGGTTTCGTATTCAATGTGAGTTACGGTGATGGTCAATCCCCTCGCCTTCTCTTCGGGAGAGGCATTAATTTCATCAACCGACCACTCTTTAGAGGCACCGCCTTTTAAACTTAAAACATGGGTAATAGCCGCGGTCGTGGTGGTTTTACCATGAGCGACGTGGCCGATTGTCCCGATGTTGACGTGGGGCTTGCCCCTGACAAACTTTTCTTTCTCTGCCATAGTTTTATTTTATGTTTTTTAATTAATTAATAATGTTGTGAAACGCTATTACTATCTTAGACAAGTATCGGGGGATTGTCAACCCTATTGTACCATTAGAACGGCAAGTCTTCAATCTTCAGCTCTCCATTGCTTAATTCCGGCGGCAAGGCCTGCCCGTCGGCAGACAGGGTCTTCATATCTTTCTCTTTTGATTTGGACTCTGGCTTTACTCCTTTCCCCTTCTTATAATCGTTAAAAGAGGTTACCACCATCACAGGCTCGCCGTTTTCTATAATGATAATCTTGCCTCCGTCTTCTTCGATTAATTTTTTGATTTCATTTAAATCCATAATGGTTTAATTATTTGATGGGTGTCGGACTCCCCTTAAATTTGAGGGGAGTCCGACACCCTTAAATTAGGATTATAATTTTACTTTCTTTTCCCCTCGACTATTTCCTGGGCAATATTCTGAGGCACTTCGGCGTAATAATCGAACTCCATGGTAAACGTGCCCCGGCCCTCAGTCATCGACCTTAACGAGGTGGCATAGCCGAACATTTCTGACAAAGGCACTTTAGCAAGAATAATTTTCAAATTCAACCTGTCTTTGGTTTCTTCAATTTTACCGCGTCTGGACGCGATATCGCCGATGGTCACGCCGAAAAATTCTTCGGGAACCATCACTTCGAGTTTCATGATGGGCTCCAATAAAATAGGCTTCGCTTTCTTGCAAGCCGCTTGAAAGGCCATGGCGCCGGCCAGTTTGAAAGCAATTTCCGAAGAATCCACCTCATGATAAGAACCGTCGTATAATGTCGCCTCGATATCAACCAAAGGATAACCGGCCACAATTCCTTTGTCCATGGATTCTCTAACGCCTTTTTCCGTAGCCGGAATGAATTCTTGAGGAATAACGCCTCCCTTGATTTCATTAACAAACTCGAAACCCGCTCCTCTTTCTTTAGGCCTCACCCTTAACCAAACATGGCCGAACTGTCCTTTGCCGCCGGACTGTTTGATATATTTACCTTCAGCCTCAGCTTCAGCCTTAATGGTTTCTTTATAGGCAACCTGCGGCTGGCCGACAGAAACATCTACCTTAAATTCCCTTTTCATTCGGTCGATGATAATTTCCAAATGAAGTTCGCCCATGCCGGAAATAATCATTTCGCCCGTTTCCTGGTCGCTCTTCATTTTAAAAGTAGGGTCTTCTTCGCTTAATTTCTTTAAAGCCGAGCCCATCTTCTCCTGATCGCCCTTAGTCTTGGGCTCTATTCTGATGCCGATAACCGGCTCGGGAAAGACGATTTTTTCCAAAACAACCGGCTTTTCTTCATCGCACAGGGTATTGCCGGTCGCAGTGTTTTTCAAACCAACCGTAGCCAAAATATCGCCGGCATATCCTTCTTCCAAATCCTGCCTCTCATCGGCGTGCATTCTTAAAATGCGGCCGATTCTTTCTCTTTCTCCGGTAATTGAGTTCAAAACGTAAGAACCTCTAACGAGTTTTCCCGAATAAATGCGGAAAAACGTCAAGGTGCCGACAAACGGGTCGGTCATAATTTTAAAAGCCAAAGCCGCAAAAGGCTCGGTGTCCAAAGGTTTCCTTTCCACCAGTTCCCCGGTTTTCAAGTCTTGGCATTTCACCGGAGGCACATCAAGAGGATTGGGCAGATATAAAATCGCCGCATCAAGCAAGGGTTGCACTCCAATTCTTTTGAATAATGATCCCCAGAAAACCGGGAAAATTTTGCAGGCGATCGTAGCCTTTCTTAAACCCTTTCTCAGTTCATCGAGCGATAATTCTTCGCCGGCCAAATATTTCTCTATCAAAACATCGTCTTCAGCGGCAATTTTTTCCACTAATTTAGCCCGCCATTCTTTGGCCTGAGCCATCAGTTCTTCAGGAATGTCTGATTCTTTAATAAACTCTCCCTCCGTCCCCTCGAATTTCAAGACTTTCATTCTCAAAAGATCGATGACGCCCGAAAAATCGTCTTCCACTCCGATAGGCAGCTGCGCCGGCATGGCCAAGGGAGTTAATCTCTTTCTGATGGAATCAAGATTTGATTCAAAGCTCGCTCCCATTTTATCCATCTTATTAACAAAACAAATTCTCGGCACGTTAAATTGGTCCGCTTGATGCCAAACGGTTTCGGATTGGGACTGAACTCCCGATCCCCCGTCAAAAACCACGATAGCTCCGTCCAAAACTCTTAAAGATCTTTGAACTTCGGCTGTAAAGTCGATGTGGCCCGGAGTATCAATAATATTAACTTGATAACTTTCGCCGTCCACTTTCCAATAGGTGGTGGTAGCGGCCGCCATAATCGTCATGGCTCTTTCCTGCGATTGCACCATCCAATCCAAAGGAGTCGTACCTTTTTCCAAAGTGCCGATTTTATGGACTTTGCCCGTATGATATAAAATGCAGGTGCTCGTGGTCGTTTTACCTGCTGAGATATGGGCAATAATGCCGATATTGCGATATTTTTCTAGAGGAGTTTGTCTTGGCATAAATCTTACCAGGCGAAATGGGCAAAAGCTCTGTTCGCTTCGGCCATGCGGTGAGTATCATCTTTTTTCTTAATGGCGGAGCCCTCGTTTTTGGCGGCCAGCATCAGCTCTTCAGCTAATTTTTCATGCATGCCCTTGCCTTTTTTTGATAAAGCGGCATTAATAATCCACCTAAAAGCCAAAGCAATCTTTCTGTCTCCCCTAACCTCGCGAGGAACCTGATAGGTCGCGCCGCCGACTCTTTTCGGTTTGATTTCCAATAACGGAGAAGCGTTTTGGATAGCCAATTCAAAAATCTCCAAAGGCTCTTTCTTGGTTTTTTCTTTGATAATATCAAAAGCCCGGTAAACGATTTTCTGGGCAATTGTTTTCTTGCCGCGCTTCATGATGTGATTAATGAGTTTTGACACCATGACGCTGTTGTAAATCGCATCGGGATTTAATGCTCTTTTGGTTGTTTTGCCTCTAGCCATAATTACTTTTCTTTAGGTCTTTTAACTCCATATCTTGATCTTTCCTGTTTACGGCCTTCGACTCCCGCCGCATCCAGCATTCCTCTGACAATATGATATCGCACTCCGGGCAAGTCTTTAACCCTGCCGCCTCTTAAAACCACCATGGAGTGTTCCTGTAAATTGTGGCCTTCGCCCGGGATATAAGCCGTCACCTCCATACCATTGGTCAGCCTGACTCTCGCCACTTTTCTTAAAGCCGAGTTAGGTTTTTTAGGAGTGGTGGTGAAAACTTTCAAACAAACGCCTCTTTTAAAAGGAGAACTGTAGTCTTTGGGCCCGTTTTTTAAAACATTAAAACCAAAACTCAGGGCCGGCGTTTTGTCGGTCCTGGCCTTGCTTCTTCGGCCATTTTTCATTAATTGGCGAATTGTCGGCATATTATATATAAGAACCCCGCTTCCAGCGAGAACCTTGATTACTTCGTAATTAAAACAAAAAGCACTCTGTGCTTACGTTATGAGTTTAACAAACTCAAAAATAAATGTCAACTCTTTTCGCGCTATGCAAAAGCGATGAGATAATAGAGAAACATGGCTCCACGAAAAACAATATCTAGCCCGCCCGAAAGCATCAGAGCTAAAAGAATAAACATGCCGTATTGATGTAAAAATATTTTAAAAGCATTAAATCTCGCCGGCAAAACGCTGAAAAGAACATGCGATCCATCCAGCGGTGGTATGGGAATCAAATTAAACAGGGCCAAAACGAAATTATAAATAACAATGAAGCTGAGAAGCGTTAACGTGGTTTCGGGCAAGGTTACAAATCTTATTAAAAGGCCGAAAACCACGGCCAAAAAAAAATTAACCAGAGGACCGGCCAAAGAAACTTTTAAACTTCCCCACCTTTGGTCTCGGAAATTATAGGGATTGACCGGCACGGGCTTGGCCCAGCCGACTACGAACGGACTTCCCGTTAAAATCAACAAAGCCGGCAAAATAATCGTGCCGAAAAGATCGATGTGCTTTAACGGATTTAACGTCAAACGGCCGGCGAACTTGGCCGTACTGTCCCCCAGTTTTAAAGCCATGCTGCCGTGAGCCACCTCGTGCAGAATCACCGAAAAAAGCAAAACGATCAGAGAAAAAATAGTAATTAACATCAAGGTAATTCTATCACGACTTGAAAAAATAAAGAAACATGCTAAGATGTCGTTATATGTCAAGAATTTGTTCAATTTGCTCAAAAAGAGGCATCATGGTCCAAAAGCTGGTGAAGCTTCGCGGAAAATACAATCCGACCATTAAAAAAAGAAAACACCCAAACCTTCAACTGGTGACTTTAGCTTCTGGCAAAAAAGTCAAAGCCTGCGCCAAGTGCATCAAGGCCATGGGAAAGAACTAAATAATTCGCGGGGTATCGTATAATGGTAGTACGCGAGGCTGGGGGTCTTGCAGCGGTGGTCCGATTCCACCTACCCCGAAAATTTAGACTAATTAAGAATTATAATTTGGGTTCTCCGCCCCAGGCGGATCCGCCTTGGGCGGAAATTCCCCGCACCCCGACATTGTCCGCCGAAGCTTTCAGCGAAGGCGTAATTAAAACAAAAAACCCTACACCTTACGGTCGGGTTTTTTGTTGGCCCTGCGTTCCCTAGAGAATTCTTCCGGAAAAGATATCAAGTGGGTGTCCGCTTCTTCCCGCCAAGGCGGGAAAAAATATAGACTCCCTAAAAAAATTTGTCCAGAATCTACTAGGAAGAATCAACAGGGCTATTTACATTGTATCACCTTTCTGACTACTCCAAAATGCCGTCAAGGTTCACGTCGTATAAAATATGTTCCTGAATCAGCCGATACTTAAGAACCTCTTCTTTCTTGAACCAATGATTAATTTCATCTTCGGCTTCTTTAACAGAACCGGAAGCATGAATCAAGTTTCTCACAGACCTGCCCGAGAGATCAGAAACCTGGTAGGAGTCCAACACGAAATCGCCCCGGATGGTGCCCACGTCTGATGTTAAGGGTTCGGTATCCCCGGTAATTTTTCTGACAATCAAAACCGCATTAGCTCCCTCCCAAACCATGGCCACAACAGGGCCGGAAGACATATATTTTTTTAACCTATCTAAGGTCATTCCTGACATTTCCATCGGATCGTCTGACGGGGACTTTAATCCCTTATCCTTATATGCCTTGATGGTTTTTTCCCCGTTCTTCACTCTCCAGGTCGGGTCTAAGGTATAATGTTTTTCAATAAAGTCGGACTTGGGCACAAACATTTTTAAAGCCACGAGCTTCAGCCCCAATCTTTCATATCTTTTGACAATCTCCCCCATTAAAGATCTCTGAATGCCATCGGGCTTGATGACCACTAAGGTTCTTTCGTTTTTTATTTCTGACATAAATTAGTATTTAAAGTTTAAATTATTTCCATCGGAGAATATTTTTATATCGCCGCTAATATCCGTTCTTAAAATACTTATACCATATTTAGCCAATGTGTCCAAGGTTGCTTGGTGAGGATGGCCATAACTATTGTCTTTACCCAATGAAATAACGGCCGTTTCCGGCGACACCGCTTCAACAAACTCTTGAACGGTAGAGGTTTTACTCCCGTGATGCCCCACCTTCAGCACATCCGCATTAATTGATGGCTTATCCCGTTTAAGCAATTGCCTTTCGACGGATTGAGTGGCATCGCCGGTAAACAAAAAACTGATTTCACCGTAAACTAAACGTAAAATTATAGAAGTATTATTAGAATCCTTAACCTCTTTTCCCTCTAAGCTCTCAAACGGATATAAAATACGGAGAACAGTTCTCCGCGGATCCGCGGAGAACTGTTCTCCGCTAATCTGCAAACCGGCGTAGGCGATATAAATATTAGCGCCCTCTACTTCAATAAGTTTCTGCCATTCTCTGTATTCGGAGGTATCGCGCACTACACCAGTCCATAAGATATTTTGAACTCGATATCTTTTTAATACTTCGAGCAGGCCCGCCATGTGGTCTCTTTCAGGGTGCGTCAAAACAATTAAATCAATCGTTCTGTCCCAAAAAGGCATCTCTTTGCCCAACTTCTCTAAAACTTTCTGGCCCGACGGACCCCCGTCAATTAAAATCTGCTGATGCTCTGTAGTCTCAATAAAAATCGCATCCCCCTGGCCCACATCAAAAAAGGTAACTTCAAGATGGGGCTGATTTAATTGCCAAACCCCAACCCACGCCAAAATATTAAAACTAGCCAAAAACCCCAAAATAAGAACCCCTCGCTTCGCTCGAGAACCTTGATTCTCATTATTATTCGAATTAAGAACCTGGCTTCGCCAGAACCTTGATTCACTATTGTTAAACATATAATCTTGAATTAAAAACCGGTCTTCTGTCCATTAATTTAGTTTAACATAATTGCACCCTGCAAAACTTGACAACCCTACAAAGCGGATACATAATAACGGAAGTAATAAAAGAAAGAAGGAGGACTAATGAAAAAATTCGGGTATTCGGTTTTGATGATTATCTTGTTCGCGGGAATCGTTTTGGGTTTCGCCTTGTGGTCAAAGGCAACTGGCGATCCCAAGTTCGTGCCCTTTGGGACAGCGATGGGAATAGTAGCCGTCGCATGTCTCTTGGCCTACCCACTCCAAGTCCTAAAAAGTTCTTTAAAAAGGAGGAAAGCCGATGTCAGAAAAACGTGACTGGTACGCATTAGCTTCTCGAATTTTCGGATGGGAAAAAAATAGAAAAAGCAAAAGTAACCATTTTCTCACGGGGTTTCTCGTAGGAGCACTCGTGTCACTTTATGGCGGTATTGTTATAGCGACCCTTGTGGTTACCGTAATTAATATTTCTCTGCAATCAGTTGGGCTGTTCTTATTGATTTCGACTATTATGGCTTTGATGACAACAGGGGTACCCGTTTTTTATTTCGGCTATAAAGAATTAAAATCCATAACCAAGCAATCCATCTTTAAATGGGGATTCGCCGGGGGATTCTGCGTGGGGATTATCGGTTGGATTATCGCCCTTTTACTCAATCCTTCTCCCGTTCTTTCTAGATAAGACAATATTATACAAAAAGCTCGGACCTCGAAACCCGAGCTTTTTTATTATTCACAATACACAAAAGTCCCGCTTAGCGGGACCCTGCATCCTAAAGAATTAGATTTTCGGAGTAAAGCAGCAATAACCGATTTTATCGCAGGCCTTTTTCATATTTTGCCAGACCGCTTCTTCCTGAATCACCTCCAAAGCCATAGGATAAAGAATATCATTTTCTTTGGCAATATGCTCCCGAAGCATAGCCACTAGAAAATCAGCATTTTCTTTGAGCTTCGATTTAAAACTATTGAAATCAGTTTTTGAGACGGTCTGGCACAGCTCTAAAATTTTGTGTTTCTTGGGTCTTAACTCCTCGTGCTCTCTTCTCATCACTTCCGTGGGGCCGGAAACCCCTCTTTTTTCTAATTCCGGAAACAGCACTTTTTCCTCTCGCTGGTGGTGAGGTTCGGCTCCGATCAAATGTTCGGCAATCTTCGTCAACTTCTTAATGTCTGCGCTATCGGTTTTTTCAAGCTCGTCCAAAAAACCCAAAATCATCTTGTGTTCTTCTATTAGGGTATGAACAACATGACCGGGTTTGAGATTTAACTCCATAATTTTAACAACAATCTTTCTTAATTTCCAAGTTTTTCCTATCCTTAAACTCTTCTTGTTTTCCTTTATTCCATTGATCGACGGGTCTTAAATAACCGACAATTCTGGAATAAACTTCACAGGGCTGATAATTTTTCAATTCCTGACTTTGCTCAAAACAACTCTGACATTTAAAAACAGCTATTTTCTCTCCCTTATTGTCATACTCAAGCATCACGCCATTTTGAATCTCCTCTCCCTGGATTGCTATTTCTTTCTGGCAATCATGGCAGTTAGCTTTTTCTGTTGTCGCGTTTTTTATAGTGTCCATAATTATATTTTATTATTAATAAAAACTCTTCAATAATTAAGAAAACAAAAGCCCCGTTAAAAGGGGCTCCTGTATCTAAGCCTTACCCATGATGCGGAACATCTTGGTGTCGCACTTAGGACATTTGCCGGTCATGGCTTTTCTTTTCACTCCGCCCTTGCCGTTCATCTCAACTTCTTTGGCGTCTGATATTTCTTGTTTTGCTTTGCATTTAACGCAATATCCTTCCATAATATTGTTTTTGGTTAAAATTATTAACCGACCTTTGATTGGTTCATCTAATCCTATTCTATCTCAATTCCCTTTATGAAGCAAACAGGCTCATCAACCCTTTCAGCCCGACGAGGCCTGCGGCGATATAAAGCAGGATGGGCGGCAAAGCCATTGATATGCTCAAAATCAATAAAATCCCGCCGATAATATCAAAAAGACTCCCGATATCCATCAAAAAAAGCAGGGACTTTAAAATAAGATAAACGGCCAAGCTGATAATTAAGCCTTGAGGCAAGGGCAGGTTGTAGGCTGTGCCCACTAAAAGTCCGGCGGCCAGCAAATCTAATACTCCTAAAAATTGAATCATTTTAATGAAAAACCAATAATTCCGGTTTAAATATCATAATAGCTCCTAAAATTAAAATCAAGACTCCGGCGACCAAAGTCGAGTAGCGGTTATACTTGTCGGAGAAATTGAAGCGCGAAAGCGTGAAAAAGGCGAAACCGAATACGATCAAGTCGTCCAGCATGTAAAAAAGATTGTAAAAAATAAGGTAAAGATAATATTGAATGTCGCTTATCCCTTGGACGGATAAAATCCTGGTATAAATGACCGGGAAGCCGGCCGAACAGAAAAACTCAATTAAATTGACGCCGAAAGCCAAAACAACCACGCCTAAAATAGTGGCGGGTATAGCCGATGGTTTTAGAATATTCTTCATCCTCTGCATAATCTTCCCTTCAGTTTTTTCGTCTGCAACCTTGCAAACCCCGGGCTTCCAATTGATGAAATCGCGAATCCGCCAAATTCCGAAAACAATCCCGAAGCCTCCCACTAAAATTCTGGTCAGAGCGACAAAGCTCATCAACAACAGCGCATTCAGCCAAGCGGCCATAAAAAGGAAATAAAGCAGTCCTTCGACAAAAATGAAAATTCCGCCGACCAAAGCTATTTTCTTGCGGGATTTGGTGGCCAACAGCAACGAAATCAAAACAACCAGAACCCACATGGCGCAGGGGTTAAATCCGTCCAATGTCCCCAGAACCACGGTTAAAAGAGGCAGAGAAATATTTTTGGCGTCAATTTCGCCCAAAAGAGGAATTTTAAATTTCGGAGAAGGCGTCTCGCCCCCGGCTAAATACGCAATTAAATAATTTTCGATATCTTGGCCTATTTGCTCATTAAAACCGACGAAATATTTGGTCGGCATGAAAGTAGCCGGCACATAGCCTTGCTCCTGTTCGGGTACATTGTATTGCCCGTAAAAATCCTTAAACTTAGCCTGGTTTTCCGAAGATTGAGTTATCTCGTACTCGTTTATTCGGATATCGGGATATTTCTCTTGAAGCCCCTGCAGAAAAATTTTCTCTTGGGCGCAGAAAGGACAAGTGGCGCTGTAAAAAAGATCTATTTGGACAAGAGTAGAAGCTGGCGGAGCGGCCAAGGCTACATTAAAAGCAAAAACGCCTGAAACCAGGCATAAAATAAAAATGGGAATAAGCCATTTTTTCATAGCTATATTTTACCTCAAAACGTACCGTTTCATCAAGAGGGCATTAGAAACCACGCTGACTGATGAAAAAGCCATGGCTAAAGCGGCAATTGACGGGTTGAGCAACCAGCCCGTGAAAGGATATAAAATGCCGGCGGCCACGGGAATGCCCACAATATTATAAAAGAAAGCCCAAAAAAGATTCTGCTTGATTTTCCTTAAAGTGTATTTACTCAAATCAATTGATTTCACCACATCCCGCAAATCGTCTTTGATTAAAACAATTTCGCCGGTCTCCATAGCGACATCAGTGCCCGACCCCAAAGCAATACCCAAATCAGCCTGAGCCAACGCGGGAGCGTCGTTGATGCCGTCCCCCACCATGGCCACGACATTCCCCTCGCTTTGCAGTTTTTTAACTTCTTCTGATTTTCCTTGAGGTAAAACTTCAGCTAAAACCTTATCGATATTAAGAATTTTGGCAATGGCGGCCCCAACTCTTTTATTGTCTCCGGTGATGATGGCCACTTTTTTGCCGAGCCGGTGCAGCATCTCAACCGCTTCTTTGGAATATTCTTTTAAAGTATCGGCCACGGCGATGATACCGACAATCTCTCCCTTGTAAGCTAAAATCATCGCTGTTTTGCCCTGATTTTCTAAGGTTACTAACTCATCTTCAAGAGGACCGGCATTAATACTATTTTCCTGCATCAATTTCCTTGTGCCCAATAAAATCTTTCCGCTGTCTAATTCGGCCGAGACTCCATACCCAGGAATAGCTTGGAAATTTCTAACATCTGATAAGGTAATTTTTTCTTCTTTCGCTTTATTAACAATAGCCTGGGCCAAAGGATGTTCGGAATTTTTTTCCAACGAGGCGGCTAATTGCAAAACCCTGTTTTTGTCACCGGAGATATCGGTTACGACCGGCTCGCCCTTAGTTAAGGTGCCTGTTTTATCAAAAATAACCACATTGACATTGCGGGCAACTTCCAGGGCCTTCCCGCTTTTAATCAGAATGCCGCTTTGCGCAGCCAGACCCGTACCCATCATCACGGCTGTCGGAGTAGCCAGCCCCAAAGCGCAGGGGCAGGCGATAATCAACACGGCCACAAAAATCGTGATGGCGAAAGAGAGGGGCTGGCCTAAAATAAGCCAAATGGCTGCAGCTAAAATAGCGATAACCATAACCGTCGGTACGAAATAAAAAGAAACTTTGTCAGCTAAAAGCTGAATAGGGGCTTTGGAACCCATCGCCTCTTCGACGATTTTAATAATCTGAGCCAGCATCGTATCTTTCCCGACTCGCGTCGCTTTAAACTTCAAAACGCCGGTTTTATTGATAGTGGCTCCAATCACCTCGTCGCCTTCTTTTTTCTCGACCGGCATGCTTTCACCGGTAATCGCCTTTTCATCAACTCCCGAATAACCGTCAATGACTATGCCGTCAACGGGAATCTTTTCGCCCGGTTTTACCAGAATAATGTCGTTGATCTGGACCTCGGCAATAGGTATTTTCACCTCCTCGCCATTTTTAATGATGGTCGCCTCTTTAGGTTGAAGCCCAATTAATTTTTTAATCGCAGATCCCGTTTTACCTTTAGTCAATTCTTCTAAGTAATGGCCCAAAGAGATGAAAATCAAAATAAAAACCGCGCTTTCATAATACAAGCTTTGATCTAAAGATAAAATTGAAATAATCACACTATAAAAATAAGCTACGGCTGTCCCGATAAAAATCAGGGAATTCATGTTGGGACGCAGTCTCCACAGACTTTTAAAACCATCTGTCCAGATATTAAAAGTGGCCAGAATCACGGCTGTCGACAAAACAAACTGTAAAAGCATGAGATATTTTTCCGGAATCATGGGCATGGGCAAACCCACCATTCCACCCATCACCATATAAACAATGGGGATTCCTGAAATCAAAGCAATAATAAACCGCTTTTTTAATTCTTGAATTTTTCCGTGATGATCACCGTGTTCTTCGTGAGACTTTCTCCCTTCATGAGCCCCCTCCTCCATAATTTGATAGCCCAGTTTAGCAACTGCATTTTTTATTTTTTCCAGACTGACAACCACCGGGTCGTATTCCAAATAAAGTTTTTCCACGGCAAAATTAACATTGGCCGACTTAATGCCCGTTTCTTTTTGAAGCGCGTGTTCGATATTGGCTGCGCAAGAAGCGCAATGCATGCCGTGAATTTTAAAAATTGTTTTTTCCATAGAAATAAATCAGATTAACAGCCAAATTAATAACAATATTCCCGAAACCAGCATAGAGAGACCCATCCCTAATTTTGCATACCGCGAAGTTTTCTCATGAATGCCTTGGAAAAGATTAAAAACTTTTTTATTGCTGACCGACAGAAACAGCGCCACCAGGGGCAAGATAAACATTAAATTATACAAAAGCAGATAAAGAACTCCCTTCAGGAAAGTGGCTTTCACGGTCAAAAGACTGACGGTAGCTAAGTAGATGCCGCCCGAGCAGGGAAATTCGCAAAGCCCGATCAAAAATCCCAAGACAATCGCCGACAAAACGGTAAATTCCGGTTTCCATTTGGGCACTCGGCATTTATTGAAAAATGACGACAAAAACGGAACGGTCCAAAACGGGAAAAAGAATTCCTTTAGATTAAAGAGCCCTAAAATCAAAATCAGAACAGCCGCCGCCCAGCCGAAAAAGTTGTGAATGCCGAAAAGATGCATGACGCGCAAGATGCCCAGACCAATGAGAAAATAGGTGGCGAAAGTTGCCAGGACATAGAAAAGTCCGAAGGTGATAAAAGATTTTCTTTCAACTTTCAGGGAAAGAACAAGAGTCAAATAAAAAATCAGAACGCCGATGGCGCAGGGATTGAAAGAATCGACCAAACCGTTGATTAAGACCAGATAAAACATAGGTTATTCTACGTAAGCCGTGAATTTAATGCTAACGGAGGGATTTTGCGGATCGTTGCTTTTGAAAAAAATCGACCGGCTGACATTCCCCTTAACCGGCATAAGCCGCGGTTCGTAAATAATTTTGAGGGTGGCTGCGCTATTGGGCTGAATTTCTCCCCGCCATTTCTGATCCCTTTGCATTGAGAATTTTTGGCTTGCTTGGCCATTCACGATAAACTGGGCGAAAGTGCAATCGCAAGAAGTAAGAATATTAGAGATAATTAGGGGCTTGCTTCCATTATTTTTAATCTCGAGGTCTTTAGTTTTTATTTCGCTCAATTTCATTTTACCGAAATCGAAGCTTGTTTCAGAAATCTCAAGACCCGGCCGTGCTACATCTGTGGCCTGATAATTTTCAACGGGAGTCCCGTTAGAAATAAAAATTGCCGCCGTAATCCCGCCGAAAATAACAACCGCAACAATGATAATTCCTAAAATTACCGGGTCAATATTCATTTCAATGATTATTTTAATAAATTATCGATAATCTGCTTGAAATTCTCGTAGGGTTGGGCGCCGCTAACGAACTGACCGTTAACAAACGTGGCCGGCGTACCGTTAACTCCCTTCTGCTGTCCTTCCTGGAAATCTTTTTGAACCTTTTGGGCATATTTTCCCCCATCCAGACAACTGTTAAATTGAGCGGCGTTTAAACCCAAAACCCCGGCCCATTGTTTAAATTTATCAACGCTGAAACCGCTGGGCTGGCCTTCGAACAATTTATCATGGTATTCCCAAAACTTGCCCTGCTCTGAAGCGCACTCCGAGGCTTCGGCGGCTTTTTGAGCATTAGGATGAAAAGATAAGGGAAATTGCTTATAAACCAATCTTACCTTGCCATCGTAATCGTTCAAAATCTTATTCATTGTCGGAAAAATCCTTTCGCAGAAAGGACATTCAAAATCGGAAAACTCAACTAAAGTAACCGGCGCATTAAAGTTTCCCCGAACATGGTTGTCTTTAGTAATCTCAAATGTTTGAATTTTCGCCGCTCCATTACCAGCCGATGGTAAGTTCTGGGTAGGGGCGGCCTGGACCTTATTGCTATCCCCTACCGTTTTTTGAGGCAACGCCGTTAAAGAAACAATTAAAGAGGCAAGACTTAACCCGCAAGAAATAACAACCAGGGCGGTCAAAAGTTTTAGAGAAGCCGCCGGAGACGAAGAATTATGCGCAACCAAAGAAGCTTCTTTATTTTCTTCCGGCTCTGTTATTTTCTCTACGCTATAATCCCCCGCATTTTTAATGCACTGCAAAATAGCCGGCTCCTGAATCTTTTGTTCGTCGTATATCACGACTGCCTTTTGCGACTCAAGATTTACTTTGGCTTGTTCAACCCCATTTTCTCTCTTTAATCTGTCTTCAATTAAAGTAACGCAGGAAGCGCAATGCATGCCCTTAATCTGAAATTTTATTTTTTGCATAATTTTTTTAATAATTAATTATTTAATTATTATTTTATACCGCAGCCACCGCTGCCTCCGCCTCCGCAGCCGCACCCCTTGGCGCCTGATGGGATAACCGAACCTGAGGTCGCCACCGCAGCTTGAGCTTGACTGCCGGACCCCACCACTTCAATAATTCCGGAAACCATGCCCATCCAGCAACTAAATTTGTATTTCCCTACTTTAGTGGGCGTAAACTCCTTGATGCTGGTCTGGCCGGGCGTCAACGGAATGCTGCCTGCAAACAAACTATTGGAAATAACGGCGTTGGTACAGCCGCTCGTTCCGACATCGGTAATTTCCCACCTCACCGGCACATCAACCTTCACTTTAAAATAGTTTGGTTTATAGCCGGAACTCGAGGCCGTCATTTTTAAAACTTGCTTCCCATTAACAATCTCCGCCGAACCGCTTTCATTAATTGTTCTTCCGCTAAAACCAGTAAACCCCAAAACATTCATTTGGTTGTTGATGTTGAAAAGCGCGAAAAATAAAATTACCAAAGCGGCTACCCTTGAAAATTGATATGCCAAATGAGGCCGGGCAGAAAATTTTACAGCCGAGAACCCGATCAGTAACAGCGCCGGGGCGGTCCCTAAAGCAAAGAAAGCCATAATCAACCCTCCCTGAACGGGATTACCCGAAAGCAGGGCCAGTCCCTGAGCGGTAATCGTGAAACCGCAGGGCAGGAAAAAGGTTAGGCCACCCATGACAAACGGCATGTGGCGTCCTTTAAAATTAGTTTCATCGGCAATGTACCTGGTCGCAAATCTGGGCAAGGCGGGCTGGAATCTCCGGAGGCTTTTCACACCGAGCATTTGGAGAGCTAAAAACAACATGATGATAGAAACTGCCACAATCATAAATGAAGAAAACTGCAAAGAAATCTGCAACTTACTCCCAACAACTCCAAGTACCGTTCCCAAAACAGCGTAAGTTAAGATTCGGCCGATATTAAACATTAAATGCGGCTGAAATTTTTGGAAAGTTGATTTTTGATTGGAGTATATGAGCAGCCATTGTTTTGACATGGAAAGAACCAACCCACCCACTAAAGCGGCGCAACTTGAAACACCCGCGATAAGCCCTAAGGCAAAAAAGGCGAATAAAGATGATTTGGCATTAACGCTAACTACCCCCAACAATCCTGATTTGCTCAGGTATAAAAATCCGCCGATCAGCGCCAAGGCAATAGCTATATTACTAAAAAGACCCTTCCCCTTAAAAACATCTCCGGTATCGGACGACTCGTCAAAAAATACATAATTTTCTTTTCTAAAAATGGAATTTAACGTTTCTATTCTCGGTTTTTTACCGACGTATTCGACTAAAACCTCCCCTCTGCCGGCATTGGCCTCCACAGCTTTAACCCCTTGGATAGCCAGCAATCTTTTTTCAATGATAATTTCACAAGAAGCGCAATGCATGCCCTTCGCGGAGTAAGAACCTTCCTGCGTCAGAACCTTGTTCCCTCGCTTCTCTCGGGAATAAAGATATTCCTGGGGAACAGCGCTAATTCCTGCGTCCCCCACCCGATAGCCGAGTTTTTCTATAATAGCTACAATCCTTTCTAAGCTGATTTGAGCGCTGTCGAATTCTATCGCGGATTCGCCGCTTATTTCGTCAACGCTGATATTTTTCACCCCGTCTAAAACATCAATCTCGGCTTCAATTGAATTTTTGTCGCCCTGAGAACGAACGCCTTCAATTTTAATTTGTATTTTTTTAAACATATTATTTATTGAATAATTTCGTCACCTTTAAAATTTCGTCCGTCATCTCTTGTTTTCTTTTCTCGTTCTTCGTCGCCATGGCTTTTTTAAAGCAGGTATTAAGATGATTTTCCATCAAATGCTGGTGAGCGAATCTCAAAAGTCCAAGCACCGCCAAGTTCTGCTGCATAACATTAATACAATAATCGCCGTTCTCAATCATTTTAATGACTTGAGAAATCAAGCTTTGAGCCTTCTTAAAATTGATCAGCGCTTTCTCTTTTTGAGTAGACATGTTCTATAAATTAATAATCGTCTCGTAAATATACCCCCACCATAGGTGTGGGTATAAATACATTTTAACAAAGACAAAAAACGTTGTCAAGACTTTACTTTCATTTTAGCCGATTCAATCAATAAAACAATCGCGCCGGCAAAAAACAGCAGCAACCCCCAATGCGCCAAATTGAGCGGCACCACGCCCAAAAACTTTTGGGTAAAAGGAAGATAGGTAATGGAAATTTGAAGCGTTAAACTAAAAGCGACGGCGGAAAAAAGCCATTTATTGGACCAAAAATTTTTGTATCGCCAGAAGGGGTGGCGAAAGGTGCGGCAGCAGAAAATATAAAGAACGGAGGTAAAAGCAATAGCCATTAAAGCCATCGTCCGACCAAGCTCAATTTGTTTTTGGTAAAGACCGAAATACCAAAAAGCCGTCAAGGCGAACATTCCCGAAAGAAAAGAAATCAGAAAAATCAGAGAAATGCGCGCTTTATCTAAAATAGGCTCTTTGACGCTCTTGGGACCGTCGGCCATCACTTCGTCTTCCTTTGGTTCAAATCCTAACACCAAATCTTCCGGTCCGTCGCAAATGAAATGAATCCAAAGAATCTGAATGATGGTTAAAGGCATCGGCCAGCCGAGAAAGATAGAACCAAGAATTAAAAAAACTTCGGCAAAGGAATTGGAAAGCATGAAAAAAATGGTTTTTTTGATATTTTCGAAAACCACTCTGCCCTCCTCAACCGCCGCCACGATTGTTTTAAAATTACTGTCCAAAAGAATTAAATCGGCGGTTTCCTTGGCCACCTCCGTCGCCGTGCCCACCACTATGCCGATATTCGATTTTTTAAGCGCGGGCGCGTCGTTCACCCCGTCCCCCGTCATAGCGACAACTTCCCCTAAATCTTGCAGGGCTTTCACGATCATTAATTTTTGATGCGGCGTAATGCGGGCAAACAATACAGCCTTGGCCACCCGATCTTTAAACTCCTCTTCATTTAGAGTTTCAAATTGAGAACCTTCTAAAACTTCGCTTTCCATGACGGGCAACCCCAAGAAAGCCATGATGTTTTCGGCCGTGCGGCGGTAATCACCCGTCACAACCTTTATTTTAATACCGGCCTGCCGAGCAATTAAAAACGCTTCTTTCACTTCTTGACGAGGCGGGTCCCAAAAACCGACCATGCCCGCCCATTTAAGAGGAGGCAGAGAATTAACTTTAACTTCTTTTGATTGGTCATTAGTAATTTCCGCAAAACCCAAGCCCAATACTTTCAGCCCCGTTATCGCCCAAGCGTCTGTTTGGTTTAAAACTATTTTCTTATCTTGCTCGGATAAGTCCGACATTGCCAAAACAATTTCGGGAGCTCCCTTAACCAATAAAAGACGTTGTACGCCGTCTTCTTTTATCGGGTAATTAACGGTAGCCATAAACTTATGTTCACTGCTAAAAGGAACTTCGCTAATCCTCTTATAATTTCCGAGAACCTCTTCAAGATTGAACCCTTCTTGTTTTTCTAAAAAATCTCGGCAAGCCACCTCAAGAGTATCAGATAAATCATTGCAAAGGCCCATAACCAATAAACCTTTTTGCTGGTCGGTAAAATCAGTTTTACTGACTTTCATTTTGCCTTCAGTTAAGGTGCCGGTTTTATCGGTGCAAATAGTGGTAACCGAACCCAGTGTTTCTACGGCCAATAGTTTTCTGATCAGCGCTTTTCTTTTGAGAGTTTTCTGCATGGCGATAACCAATATTAAAGTGATGACAATAATCAAGGCTTCGGGGATAATCGCCACCAAAAGAACAGCCGCCGTCTGAGTTATCTGCCAAAAATCTTGGCCGGTAAAAAGGCCGAGTCCGTACACTAAAGCGGAAAGGAAAACCGCGACATAAATTAAAACATGGGTCAGTTTTTTTAAACGCAATTGAAGGGTAGTGGGAGGTTGAACCGTTTCTTTAAGGGTTTTTGCGATTTCCCCCACTTTGGTTTGAGAACCAATTTTAGCCACCCTGAGTACGGCCCGGCCCGAAGCAACAATCGTCGCCATAAAAACTTCGTCATTTTCTTTTTTGGCGATAGCTTTGCTTTCGCCGGTCAAAATGGCCTCATCCACGAAAAAATTTACTGCCTCCAAAACAACGCTGTCGGCCGGAATCTTATCGCCGACCGACACTAAAGCTATATCGCCAAACACAACCTCAAAAGCCTCAATGGTTTGCTGCTGACCATCGCGAACCACTCGCGCCATCGGCTTTAATAGCTTTTTGACGGCTTGAAAAGTTTTTTGCGTTTTATATTCCTGGAAAAAACCGAAAATCGAGTTTAAGAAAACTACCGAGAAAATAAAAACGATATCCAGATATTTTTGAAGAAAAATAGAAATGGCGCCGACGAAAACAAGCAAATAAATCAGGGGGTTGGCGAATTGCGCGAGAAAAATCTTGATTGCCGAGGCGCTCTTTCCCGAAGGCAAAACATTCAAGCCGCGTTGAGCTTGAAGTTTTTTTACCTCATCTGAAGAAAGACCGGCGTATTGCATAAGATACTTTCATTATAACTTTTCCCGTTAAGAAAAACAAAAACCGCCCGATGAGGGGCGGTTTTTGGTTGATATTGAATTAAACGCGCGAAACGTTAGTCGCGGCCGGACCCTTTTCGCTTTCTGTAACTTCGAAGGTAACGGCATCGCCAACTTTCAATTCATCAAAGGTGACTCCTTTTAATTCTTTGGAGTGAAAAAACAGATCCTTGACTTCGCCTTCGCGAGCAATGAATCCGAATCCTCGTCCAGTAAGAGTTTTAATAGTTCCTTGCATGTGATTATTTTAAAATTGATGCTTCAGAGAAACTCGACTTATTCCCGTACTTTAAGTAGTACTGACTCAATATAGCAAACTTCGTTTGATATATCAAGCTGTGCTTATTATAGCAAACTTCGTTTGATATATCAAGCTGTGCTTATCATAGCGCATTAAGCGCGTTCGTGCAAGCGCCTGCCTGCTTCAATTCTTTTCTGAGCTAATTCCATCGCTATCTCGCGCGGATTTACTTTTCGGCGCGCGCTTTCTTCCAGAACCAGCCGAGTCGTATTCTTTATCTTCTTTTCGACCGTTGCCAGCATTTTCTCGTGGCCATATCCTTTGTGTTCGCAATACGAAGAGATGACGCCGCCGGCGTTGGCCACAAGATCTGGAACAATGAACACCCCTTTGCGCAAAAACTCTTCCTCAATGCGCTCTTCCATCGGTATGTTGGCCGCTTCAACAATGATTTTAGTTTTGATTTTATCTTTATTGCTTTCATTAATAACATCCGTGACCGAAGCGGGAATCAGAATATCAACCGGAATGCTCCAAAAGTCTTCAAGCTTTATGATTTTGGCCTTACCGGAATAATGGCTTAGCCCCTTTCTTTCTTTAATCAATCCGTCAATCAATTTTTCCTCAAATCCGTTCGGCGCATAATGGGCGCACGTTTTATCGGCAATGGCTACGACCCTGGCCCCCATCTCGGTTAAGAACCGGTAGGCGAAGGTGCCCACGTTTCCAAAACCATGGATGGCGATTCTGGCTCCCTTAATATCGACTCCGAAAATCTCAGCCGCCACTTTCGTGGCTTGAGCTACCCCAAAACCAGTACTGCCGGCTTCGTGAGGAATGCCGCACTTTCTGCAAATACCGTTAGCGCAATCCCCCGTATATTCAAAGCAAAGCTCTTTCGGTTTGCCCGTCGCCGATTCCCAAACGCCGGTCGCTTCCACGAACCACTGCATTTCTTTTTCCCCGGTATTTACATCGGGGCCGGCAATATACTTATGAGGAATTAAATGCTTAATGGCGCGGGCATAGCTCTGCACAAACTCTTTTTTAAGCTCGTCAGAGCCTCCCGGCCACTTAATGCCCCCTTTGGCTCCGCCGAATGGAATATCAGCTAAAGCATTTTTAAAAGTCATGATTCTGGCTAACCGCGCCACTTCTTCTAAAGTTACATCCGGAGTCATCCTAATCCCCCCCTTACCCGGGCCAAGCACCGTACTGTCGATCACTAAAAATCCTTCCATGCCTATTTTGGGATCGCTGACTTTGAGAATATACTCCGGATTCGTTTTCTCTTGCATAACTATAATATTTCTTTTAATAATTCTTCCACGCCGACTTTCTTTTTGGCCGAATAAGGAATAATCAGATGAGCTCCGATAATCTCTTTGATTTCTTTGAATTGCTTTTCGTACTCTTTCTGCTTTATCTTATCCGTCTTATTCGCCACAATAATAATATCTTTTTTATAATCCTCCAAACTGTGGAGGATCTCTAAATCGTCTTCGGTCGGACCAACGTTAGCGTCAATTATCAAAACCACTTTCTTCTGTTGATAATTAGAAACAAAAAAATACCAATTAACCATGGCCCTAAGACTGCTTTTCAGCTCATTCGGAAGCTTGGCGTAGCCGTAGCCCGGCAAATCAATAAAATACAAAGAATTATTAATCAGAAATATGTTTATTTTCTGAGTACGACCGGGGAAAGAACTGGTTATAGCTAAATCACGACCAACCAAAGAATTGATAACGCTGGACTTTCCTACATTAGAACGGCCGATAAAAGCGACCTGAGGAAGACCGTCCTCAAGCATATTGTCGCTGCCCCGCACGCTTTTCACAAATTGAGCTGATGCTATTTTCATACTCTAACTCTACCAAAAAACCGCCCGATGCGCTACGCACCAGGCGATTTTCTGTCGGCTTGTTAAAAAATAAAACCCTATCGTCTAATCGTCATCTTCCGTATTTTTGTCCGAAGAATTGGTTTTAACTATCAAAGCCTGGATTTTAGACATGGCTCTGTCCCAAACTCCCCTGACCACCACCTTCATGCCGACTTGAATATCAGAAAAAGCTTTTAAGCTCTTGCCTGCATAAATCTTGGTATTGGCATCGGTATTAATAGTCACAGTGCTTGTCCCCTTTTTCTTCACTGACATATCGAAAGAATTAGTGGAAGAACTGATACTAGACACCCTGCCTTCAACCGCGGCATGAAGTTTCTGGATCGAGATATTCCTAAGGTTTTTGGCATGAATCAGGAAGAAATCCGTAGTATCGAGTTTCCCGTAGACGTTAATAATGTCCCCTATGGAAAACTCCGACAAACCGATCGTAGTTTGACCCCAATCCTGACGAATAACGTTAGTGGTTGTTGATACCTCAATCTTATAATCCTGGCCGAAAACTTTGACTTTAATGATGCTGGGCGTCGTACTCGCCAAAATTTCAACTATTTTGGCGCCGGTGATCCAAGCTAAATTGCCGGCCCCGGTTTCGTCAATCTGAATTCTTTGCTTTAAGTCCGATTTAAAAACGTTGGCGGTATTCGGTTTAATTTCGTCATTTTTGGCTTGAGCCAAAGTCAGCGTTGTTAAGCTGGCTATGGCGGTTAAAAGTAGCATAATTTTTTTCATAGCGTTGTGTTTATTGTTAAGTTAATCTTGTCTCGACCTTGCATAGTTATATACGCTACCGGCGGGAAAAAGTTACAAGGCAATCCCCCGCCTTGACCGACCGAGTAAATAAGGCTTATATTTAAGGGTATTGCCGCTGTTATATGTAATATTTCGCATTATCCTTCGTATTTATCTATGGAAAACCCTTTTATACAAAAAGACTTCAATAAGACCGCCGAGAAGCTTAAGCAGGGCGACCAAAAGGCCGGAGAGGAAATCTTCAACTACTTTCAGCCCAAAATCTTCCGTTATTTTATGGTAAGGCTGGGCAACCGGGATACGGCGGAAGATCTGTCTCAGGATATTTTTCTGAAATTAATCGGCAAAATAGACAGCTTTAACGCGGACTTGGGTAATTTTTCGGCTTGGTTTTGGCAAATCGCCAGAAATTCCTTGATTGATTACTACCGCCAGAAAAAAACGACTGCCTTTGCAAATCTCGACGCAGTCAGTCCGTACCTAGTAGATGAAAAACAAAACCGGGCGCCGGAGAAAAGCAGGCTTGAAGCAGTGATGAAATTAGTCAGCGAGCTCAATGAAGAAGAGCAAGAAATCTTCTCCCTGCGCCACCTTTCAGGCCTTTCATATAAAGAGTTAAGCAGAATGACCGGCAAGTCCGAAGGCTCTTTGAGGGTTTCCTTGCATCGCATCAACCAAAAAATAAGAAAAGAGATCCATGATTAAATTTTTAAAAGAAAGATTGACCGGCAGAAAAAATTTACTGCTTCTCAAAAAATACACCAAGCCTAACAAGGAATTCTCAAATGAATCCCGCAGTCTTTTTATTAGTAAATTGAAAAAAAGACGCGTTATGGCGCCTGCGCCCTTCAGAAGAGCTCTGGGCTACAGTTTTGCCTCCCTTATTCTCTTATCGAGCCTTACGGGTGGAGCCGTTGTTTACGCTGAAAAACAAGACGTTGCTTTTAATCATCCTCTCTATCCCATGAAGCGCCTGGGAGAGAATATCCAGGTGAAGCTGGCTCCGGCCGACAAGAAACCGGCTATCCAAGATGAAATAGCCCGGAAGCGACTGACTGAAATCAAACAATTAATCGTCGAGAAAGACGAAAAAATCAACCTAATAAATTCTCGAGAAGCAGCCGAGGTTAAACGGGCCGTAGCAGAAATAAATCGGGCAACAACCGAAAATTCCGAAGCGATTAAACAAGCCGAAGAACAGAAGAAAAAAACCATCGAGCGAATAGCAGAAAAGCATAAAAAAGAAATCGAGGAAATGGAAAACGAGAGTAAGTCAAAAACCGAAGAACTCGACCACGACTTCCGCCAAACGGTCGATTCTGTCCTAAGGGCCATCGAACCTTCAGAGAAAGAATCTAAAAATCGGGAGAGAACTAAAGATTTGTGCGAGTCGCTACGCAAAAAGATACGAGAACACGAAGAAATTTCTAAGAGAAACGAGAATTGGCCGGACTTCAAAGATAAATGTGAGGAAGTAAAAAAAGAAGACTAAAATCTCTTTAGTAAAATAAAAACTCGGGAGAACGTCCCGAGGAAAAGAGACAGATCTTTTATTACTAAAATTAGCAGCACTTGCAGACGTTGCCCATCAATTTTTTAAGGCCGGCCAAAATCACGATAACCGGCCAGATAACGTTTGCTGTGCCAGCGCTCACTATACCGAGCTCCTTAGATAAGAAGGTCAATCCGAGTAAGACGATCAACATCGGCATAACTTTATGGTGCATGCATTTGCAATTGTTTTGAGTATTCTCCATAAGATTTATTTTGTTTTAATTCTAATGGACCTTTAAGGTATTATATCAAAGAAACAATCATATACCTATGCTTGCTCCCCGGGTCGGGCTGTACGATAATGCTAAACATTGAATGTTTAACATCTCACTATTTATCCGGGTAGCACTGCTTGCAAAGCTGATAGTTTTGAGAATCGGATGATCCTACATAATCACAACTCGGTGTAGAAGAAAATTGAGCGCAAAGTTCTGGCGTGATTGGAATTTCAGACGGCGATTCTTCGGGAAGTTGCTCTGGCTGCTCTGGCGACTGGGAATCGTCTGATGGCGGCTGAGGTTCTTGGGGAGGTTGCCCTCCGCCGCCTCCGCCCTTGGACTGGCAGGACTGAAACTTGGCCATAACAGCCGGATCGGGTGTTCCACCGCCCTGTTCTCCGCCGCCGCCTAAAGCATTAAGACAGGCCTGAAATTCACCGCATGATTTAGTGAGACACTCGTTAATTTTTTCTTGTTGACAGGCCTGAATTTTAGCATTAACTCTTGAATCCGGCGTACCCTGCTCTTGCTCTTGTCCGCCTCGTTCATCGCCAATCTGCTCAAGAGCTTTCATGCAGGCGGCAAACTCGGAGCAAGAACCCGAGAGACAAGCATCAGTTTTTGCCTGTATTTCTTCCTGCTGGCAGGCCATTAATCTTGACTCAACATCCAACGGGAGTTCAAGTTTTTCGCCGGAATCTTCATCGCCCGCTGGCTGCTGCTGTTTGTCCTTCAAGCAGGCATTTACCTCGTCGCAAGTCGGCTTATCAGTGCATTCTCGCATTTGACTGTCAAGAAGTTCCTTTTGGCAGGAGTCCATCCGTATCTGAAGTTCAAGGGGCATTTCGCCCGGCGAATCGCCTTGAGACTGCTGACTGCCGCTAGGATTAAGACAGGAAAAGAACTCGGCGCAGGTTGACTCGCTGATACAAGTATTGGGGTCAAAATTAGGGTCAATGCCGCATGAATTGAGCTTGTCTTGCATTGTTTCGGAAAATTCACGCTTTTGGGACTCGGCCGAATCCTCGGCTTCAACCATTTGGGCGATCTTGGACAATGGCTTGCTTACCTCTGACATACAGTTTTGAACTTGGTCGCATTCTTCTTGAACGCACGGTTCAAATAAAGCATTGGTTCCTTCAAGGAAACAGGCCTCCATTTTCCCCTTTATGCCTTTCATCTGGGAACAGGGAATGGTCATTTCTCTAAGGCGTTCGATAAAGTCCGGCCCGAATTCCGCGGCCACGCAGGCATCGGCCGCAGGCAGGGCCTCAAGAAAATCTCCCAAGACGTCCGTTGCCTGGTCGGAATATTGCTTCACGCAGGCCTTGGCATTTCTCATTCTTTCAATAATCGCCAGGTCATACGGCATTTTTCCGGCCATCATTTGTTCAAATAAGTCTATGCCTAAATTAGTAACGAAACAGGCGATAATCTTTTCATCGGCTTCCTCAAAACACTCTCTGACGTCGCCGGCGGCTTGAGCCTGCTCGGCTTCTTCTTGAGTCATCAATCCGATTTTCACCGCAAAATCCATGCATTCTGGCTGATTTTGAGGAGCACTGCAAAACTCCTCGCAGGCCTCGCTCGAACGGCAGTTGCCCGGCCCCTTGCCGCCTGATTTTCTGATAATATCGACTTCATCCGGATTGATGACTCCGATCGCCAAACCAATATCCAAGCATTCTTCAAAATTATCTTCATCAGAGCAATAGTCCTCGCATTCAATTTTGGACCGGCAGCCGCCGGGCATGGTGCCGGCTCTCATAAAGGGCAGGATTTTCTCTAACAATTCCAGTTCATCGGGCGGGAGCACTTCGTACTCAACCGCAAATTCCATGCATTCAAGAGCGTTAACCGGGTCTTCGCAAAAGGCCTCGCATTGTTCTTCAGTATCGCATTGTCCGGGAGTCAAACCTTGAAGAATGAGCGGGACGTATTTTCTGGCTTGGGCCGCTTCTTCCTCGCCGATAAATCCCGCGGCTTCGGCAAAATCAACGCATTCTAAAGTGTTCTCCGGCTCTTCGCAATACTGCAGGCATTTTTGCCTGGTATTGCAATCGCCCGGAAACGGCACGCCCGAATCTTTCGCGGCCAGAATTTGAAGCATTTCTTCATACGCAAATTCTATTTCTGATGAATCCAGCGCTCTGTTGTATACGGAAACCTCTTCAATCAGACCCGAAAAAAACTCTCTCACGCCAAACCGGTCATCCCATGCCCCGATAGTGAACGGAGCTTCGCTATTTGTTTCAGCGTTTGGAACCTGCCGGATGGCCGTACCCTTTGATTCGCCGTCAATATATAATTTTACATCTCCGGAACCATCCCTGGTAGCCACCACCTGGTGCCAGACTCCGGGACTAATGGGCGCGGTGATAAAACTCTGACCCTCGAAATCAGTCGTTGCTCCGGCAGAAAACTCCAATGATGCTCTGCCTTGACCGGTACCTATTCTAAGCCAATACCCGGCTCCGGAACCATTTTCCGGGTAATTTGATTTTCTGATAATGTTGTTGACAGACGATCCCCCGCCGTCCCACATAAACCAGGCGCTCAATGAAAACGGGCCGGGCCCAAAGTTCAAACTCTCCGGATTCCCCATTTTGATGTAAGCGCCAGACCCGTTAAACTTAAACGCCTTGCCGAATCTTCCGGCCACAACGCTTGTCCCGCCGAGGAGCCTTCCGTCATTCCCTTCGCCCACATCCGTCGCAGTTCTCCCGGACACTGCGCCCCCGTTCCACTGGCTGACAAAATCAAATTGAAGAGGCACGCGGCGTTCTTCGGTGAATCGCTGCGCGAAAATGACGTAAGAACCGGTAAGCAAAGAAAAAACCAGGACTATGCCCAAGATAAAGATGTTTTTTCTAAAAAAAGCGCTCATTTAAAAGGGTTGGTGTTAATATGAAAAGGATTTGTTTCGGGGAGTTCGTTAGATAAGGGATTATTGGTTTTCTTAAACGCTTCCGCGCCCAAGCCGTCTTTAACTGTTGCGGGCGTTTCTGAAACCTCGGCTCTTTTTTGCGACCAATACCAAAAACCGGCGATTACAATAATCACCGCAACAATAATAGCTATGAACATTATGGGCTTTGATTTAAAATCCATACGATACTTCTATTATATCAAATATAATCAAATTGAGAAATCCACCGTCTAACCAAAACGACGTTCGAACCCACTGGAATACCACAAATGAGTGGTTCGAGGTGCCGGTTTTAACTGCGCCGTAATCTACCCCACCCTGCCACTCATTATATCTCAATCGGTATGTATTTATTATACAATCCGGTTGTTTTATGGTAAATACGAAAAAGTAAAACAGCACTACGTGCTGTTTTACAGAATGTGAACGATGCGGTTTCAAATTTTATACCGCTTCTTCTGCTTCTTCTTTCAGTTCTTTTTGCTCTAAAACTGAAAGGGCTGCTACGCCTTCAAAACTATTCAAATGGGCACATACATTCGTATTCTGCAGCTATTCCACAGGCGAATCCACTTTCACAGAGTTCAGTTGGCACAACGCTCCATCCTCCCTCTTCGCCACACCCTTCTTCCCGAGTGATACATGTTTCTTCGCTTGGAACACAAGTAGCACCGCTGCATACACCCAATTGTCCATCTATCTGGCATGATGTTCCATCGACTGCGATTGCAGTAATACAGCCTGGTCTCAGACCCGTACTACAAAATCCAATAGTGCAATCGTTTCCGTCATCCTCACCACAGACCAAGCCAGCTGCATTCGTCTCACATGCTCCACAAGCCGTATTATTGATATAACTTTGCAATGCAGGAAGCCCGCCAGTACGGAATGTTTCAATACCCGCTTTAGTACAAGTGCCCATCACTTGATTGGTTGCCGCGTTATCCTGATACTCAGCATTTGTTGCTCGATTTTGGCAACAATTGACGAGATCTTGAAAAGTGGTCGCCGGCTCAACATCTGGTGGATTCCCAGATCTACCAGCGCCTGGAACTGCATTAGCAATATTCAATAGACCAACTATAGCTACTACAGCCACAATTGCTGCGATGGTTAAATTTTTGGTTTTCATAGTAGATATTCTGTTAAGTTAATAAATTATATTTTTGCAAGTTAAATCGACCTTTCTATAATAAATTACCAAAAATATCAAAAAATTGCAAATTTTTTGGCTTTTTGAATAACTTTGACCATATTATTTTAAAAGTAGCTTTTCGGCGTTTTTGTAGGCGTAGTTTTCTTGCACCTCCGAATCGAGCCTGGCAATAAAGGCTCTGGCGAATTCTTCAAAGAGAAGGCTGATTTCTTCGTCAAAATGCCATTTCATCCCTCTGTCGGTCCCCCACATAAACCTGTCGGGGTGTTTTTTGATTCTTTCTTTCCATTTGTTAATCTTTTGATTTAAAATTAAATCAAAGTCTTGTTTAAACTTGGAAACAAATTGTTCTTTGGGTCCCGAAATAAACAACCCCATCATCGGATACAACACTGCTGAATCTATGGAAAAATAAACATTGGGGTATCTGTCCATCAAATCAATAATATAATCTTCGGCCTGAAATCCGTGCA
>JBBTYF010000039.1:0-9709 GCA_038061935.1 Patescibacteria group bacterium
TGACGCAATAAAGCGTCGACCAGAGTGGTTTTTCCATGGTCGACGTGGGCGATAATAGCGATGTTTCTGATATTAATATCTGGCATGATGTTATTCGATGAACGTTAGAGCCACGCCTCTCTTATTGATACGGCCAGTTCTACCAATGCGGTGCACGTAATCATCATAGGTGGCCGGCACATCGTAATTAATAACATGGCTCACGTCAGGAATATCAAGACCTCTGGCCGCGACGTCAGTCGCCACCAAAACAGTGATGCTGTCCTGCTTAAACAGTTCCAAAGCCTTGATGCGGCTCGCATAATTCTTGTCTCCATGGATAGAATCGGCTTTAAAGCCGTACTGAGAAAGATTCTTAGACAATCTTTCCACGCCGTGCTTGGTGCGGCCGAAAATAAGCACCTTACGGAATTCATCTTTCGCCAACAGATTGCAAAGCGTCATTATTTTTTCGCTGTGAGAAACCCTGATGATGTCCTGATAAATGTTTTCGGGAGTATCCCCTGTTTTAACAGAAACGGTCACGGGCTTTTTAAGAAACTCATTAACTAACAGCGCAATTTCCCGAGGCATAGTAGCCGAGAAACAAAGCGCGTGTCTTTTTGCCGGCATCAGCCCCATGAGATATCTCATGTCGGCCACAAACCCCATGTCTAACATGCGATCGGCTTCATCTAAAACAATCGTGCCAAATTGAGCAAGGTTGATGAACTTCCGCTGAATCAGATCTTTCAATCTTCCCGGAGTGCCGATGATAAAATGACTGCGGTAATTTTTCAATTCAGAAATCTGGCGTCCGATGGAAGCCCCGCCGACACAACAGACGGAAAAAAGATTAATACTTCTGGTGAAGCTCTTAAATTCCTGGTTGATTTGCGCGGCCAATTCCCTGGTAGGAACCACGACCAGCACTTTTTCCTGAGGACTTTGTAATACTTTTTGAATTAAAGGAATAAGAAAAGCGCCGGTTTTACCCATGCCGGTATTGGCGATACCCACCACATCCAAACCCTGCAACACAGAATCAATGATTTTATCCTGAATCGGGGTAGGAGCCTTATAGCCTTTATTGATGATATTGGCGAGTAACCGCTGATCAAGTTTAAAATCCTGAAACTGATGAGCCGGCACAAAAACTTCCGCTGTTTTAGTGATAACGGTTTTATTGATAAATCGCTCAACACTGATGTGTTGCGCAAAACCCGGGCGTCTTTTAGGGACGCCGTAGCTGGAGTGCTTACGAAACGATTGTCTGTCGAAATGTCTTGTCGTCATATAATTTAAAATAAAATGTCGCACACAACTGCGACATTAAATCTGTTCGCGGTCTAGGTGAGATATTTTAATTCTCACGCCGTAGGCGTGGGAATCAAGAAATGGAACGGGAGCGTTAGCGACCGTGACAGTTCTTATGTTCCTATCATATCAAAGATAAAGACTTTTGTCAAGCAAAACGGCAGAGGGACGTCCTCTGTCATTAATTGCTAGAGTAATAATTCTAATCTTTTTCGGCTTCTCTCAAGCGTTCCTCCGCCTTCTTTCGTTCCTCGGCTGCCTGTTTCTGATCTTCCCTGATTTCCTCTTCTTCCTGTTTCGCATCTTCTCTTATCTTTTCAGCCTCTTTCTGGGTGGCTTCTTTTAATTTCTCTTCGGTGTTTTTCTGCTGATCTTCAAGTTCGTCTTCAGCATCTTCTTCTTTTTCTACGGCTTCGGCCAAGTCTTTAGCCGATTCTTTCACCTTTTCAAGACTCTTTTTAGCTTGCTTAGCCAATTGTCTGGCGCCTTGATAATTTTCTTTCACAAAGAGTTCCTCGGCTTGAGACAGTAATTTGTCGAATTTATCAAAAGCTCCCGTAGGAAGAATTATCCCTTCCTTGGCCGATTCCCGCAGTATTTCTGCTTTTTTGTCTTTAGCCTCGCTGATTGCTTCTGTGGCCGCATCCTTTGATTCTATTTGTTTTTCAATCCTGTCTCTATGTTCTTCTAAATCTTGGTCTTGATCTTCTTCTTTCGCCTCCAGGGCTTTCTTTTGCGCCTTAACTTCGTCTAGTTGTTTTGTTAATGATTCAACCAAAGCGGTATCGCCGGCTAGTCTCGCTTCGCGAATCTTTGCCTTCAATTCATCTTTCTGTGCTTCCAAAGCTTCTTTTTGGTCCTTATAGGTTTGGCTTAAAACTGTTTTCGGCTTTTCAAATCCGTCGTTTAATTCCTTAGCCAGAAGCCTGACATCTTTACCCCTGGACTTTTCTTTCTCGACGATAGCGGCTGCTTTGGCGATATTCCTTTTTAAACCTGACTCAGCCACCGCCAGTCCCTTGGCTTCCACCCCCTTCTCCTCTAAAATTAATCTAATCTCGGCAATTCTTTCAGCTGCAAAAGTAATCTGCAGGCGAGCCTTGCTTTCAGGGTTGAAAGTAAAAAACTCTTGAAGGGTTTCGCCTAGCTTATCTAAAAAATAGAACGGGTTGCCTGGGGCGACTCCCGGAGACGGCAAATTATTATCTTGAGCTAAAATATTGCCCCCGCTAACCAAAAAAGTTAAGGCGGTTAAAATAATAAGTAGTTTTTTCATGGTTTTATATATTATTAGTTAATTATCTATACCTTCATTATACCCCGTTTCAAACAAAATGACAGGGCTGAACCTCTACACTATGTAATAAACTTGACTTCTCGGCCTAAACCACTAACATCGACTAAGAGAGTACTATTCCAAAGGAGGTAGAAAATGGTTAAGACTAGAGGAAAAAGAATCCTGTCACAGAAAGGCATAGTTCTTTCCCAAGAAAATCTGGAGCGGTTCAAAATAAAATCGGAGTTCCTGATTCCCGCCTGTTTTGGCGGCTTTGATCCAAATGATCCTGTCTGCAAAGATTATTGTTTCCGGGCGCGCCCAAACGACCTGGATATCGCTTCCTGGAAAGTTGAAAAAAGCATGAACGAAACAAGTCCGAGCTACGGCGGCTTTTTCCACCGCGATTTCAAGTTCCAGGAATCATGCCAGCAAAAAAGAGAAGAGCTGGAAGCTAAATTAAAGAAGGTATCAGAACAGATCACGAGAGAGTTGGAAGATTGTGATTCCCAGAGAGTAAGACGAGACGATTCTTACTTAAGCGAAGATAGTACGCGTATGGGCAGAATACCGGTAGGAGAGACAAGAGACGCCGAGGATTTCCGAAATTTTACCGAATCAACCATGCTTTACCTAGAAACGAAGAATACGCAACACTATCTTCATCCCTACGGACCGAGATACGACGACGCTTTAGGTAGAATCTACGAACTTCATCCCAACGGCTGTCCCCCATTTTTCGACTCATCAACTGACTTTGGATTTGTAAAATCAATTACTCCAAAACTTACTGACGCCCGGCTCTATCGAATTAAGATTATTCATCAAGCAGAAAACAATGACCGCAATCTGGTTTTAGAAGCACAAGTCAACTACGACGAGAATAATAATAAAGTTAATGGTCAAAAACTGACTATTGAAGTCTACGGCGATTCAGCCAAAGAAGACGTTAAAGTAGACGACGTGGGGAAACTCTAGCCCCCTTCACAAAAATATAAAAAAAGAACACCACTAACGGTGTTCTTTTCTTTTTACTCCATATTATACCCAAAAAGCGCCCCCGGGGCGACTGTGCAAAAGACGGGTTGTTGACAGGGCTGTTTGGGCTTATAATGAGCTAATGTGCTCATTGCATTGGGCGGCATGCCGCCCAATATAATGAAGTAATTTAAAGGTCGAATGGTATTTTTAATGAAAATAGAAAATACATGACTATAGAAATTGCAGCAACCAAAGAAATCCAGATGATCGTCTCCCTGATTGGGATTGACGTCGTCTTGGGCATCACCGCAGCTCTTATGAAAAAAGAGTTTGTTTTGGGAAAAGTGGCTGGCTTTATGAAAAAGGGTGTTTTAGCTTACGTCCTCGGCTTTGCCGTCATTTCGGCGGCCGGCACAGTCCTGCCTTCTTTATCCATAATAACGACTCTGGCTTATTGGCTGATTATTCTCGCCTTAGCCGCCTCGATTTTGGATAATCTCGGCAAAATCGGTCTGCCTATCCCGAAAATTTTGAGGAAATAATATTGTTTTCACTCAAAACACAGAAACGGTCCCGCTAAGCGGGACCGTTTTTGATTGGCTGCCAATGTTTATTGTAATAAGGTTTTCGCCTGCTCCATTAATGACTCAATCTGACTTACCGGTATTCTAAACTTCGGAGCAAACCTTTGAGGGTCGATTTTAAGAACGTCTTTGGCAAGCATAATCTTCTCTTGAATAAAAATATTCTGAAGATACCCCCTTAATGCGGGTAGAATGGTAACGGGATAAAGCTTTTCTCTGTCTATAATGTATTCCAACCCTCTATTTTTGGGATAGTTCCAGCCCAAAAGATCAACCCCGACGCAAGGGGCGTAATCCATGGTTGACGTAGTAAACTTGGTATTCGTCACCATCATGGTTTTGATTTTATAACCGCGGTAATGGCTTGATTTGAAATATTTGCCGTTAAGGATATCCAGGAATCTGGCGTAATTAGCCAGAGCATGGGGAGTATGCACTCTTTCTCCGAGAATGTTCCTGTATTTACACTCCCCGACGTAAACGATCTTGTCTTTTTCAGCCACAAAGTCTATTTCATAGTTGGAAAGGCACCGCCCCGGCAAATACTGGTTAATTTTGGTTTGATATCCCAAACTCTTTAGAATTTCAGCGACATATTTTTCAAAAGGAAAACCGGTCGGGCCCAACTTGCGCATAGCCTCTTTAAGGCTAAACCTTAAAGCGGCCTGAGGAACTTCTTTGTTGAGCAATTCCTTTATTCTTTTGAAAAGATCGTAGGTTTTAATGCCGGCATAGGCTTCTTTGGCAATCGTATCTGAGATTTTCTGAGCAACCTGACCCGAAGCGCCCACCCTCCTGGCTGAGCGGTACACTTTTTTATAAGAAAACGGTTCTTTTTCTCCGGCTGCGTTAATGACAAATAAAGCCGCCATTAGATTTATTGTTTAATCTCTAAGAGCTCCACTTCGAAAATCAACGGGGCATTGGGCGGAATAATTCCGCCGGCTCCCGATGATCCGTAAGCAAGGTCGGAAGGAATAAAAAGCTTTCTTTTCTCGCCCACCTTCATGCCTAAAACTCCCTGATCCCAGCCTTGGATAACCTGTCCCGCGCCTAATTTAAAGGAAAAGGGTTGGCCCCGATCCAAACTCGAATCGAATTTCTTACCGTCCAATAAGGTGCCCGTGTAGTGGACCGAGACGACATCACCGTTTTTAGCAACGGTACCCGTCCCCTCTTTTAACTTTTCTATTTTAAGTGATTCTGTCATTTGATTTATTGTTTCGGGCAGGGGTTCGCTCTTTGGCTTTTTATTAAAACCCAAAAAATAAACCAACCCCGCCGCAATTAATAATAAAACTGCAATTAAAATTATCTTTTTCATATTTATTATTTTATATTAACGATTTTTAACCTTGAAGTAAAACCCGGAAATCTTCATAGCAACTTAAAATCATTGATGACCAAGCCGAATTTATAGCCCAGGCATTCAGCCGCTTTCCGGCAATAAACCATTCTTTCGGTAAAAATTTCGAAATACTCCATAATCGGCACGACTTTGACGTCGATTTTAAGCCTAAGAACTATTCTCTTTGCTTTCTTTTCAATATCTAATTTGCTGTAATCCACCGCAAAATTTACCCGGCTGTGGATATCTTCCTGAATGAACTTCTTATCGGTAACCGTCACCCTGCTCTTTCTGACGTCTGACTTATCAGCCAAAATAACGATAGCTGAAATAAGATCAGTAAATTCCATCTCTTCTTTGTCGTGATTAACTATCGCCTGCATAATCTTGGCTAATTCATCAGGCGCAAAGTCTTTTAGAAAAAGCTGCTGAAAAATCATTGATCCTAAATAGTGGTGATATGTCCGGCTTAGAAAATTCCCCACGTCGTGCGAAAACGCGGCTATTGCCGCTAATTCTATGTCCTTTTTGGCCAAGCCCACTTCGTTCGCCAGAGTCCTGGCGCGGGCAGCCACCAAACCTACGTGATCTAAACCGTGATTAGTATATTTTAAAATAAAAAGCCGCCTTTCGGTTTGTTTGATGAATTCCAAAAGATAAGGATTCTTCTGGACTTGAGATAAGGTAAGCATATATTCTATTGTAGCAAAATATCGCACATTTTATAAATACCATTTTCTCTTTTTTCCCGGGAGTCTTTCAATGGCGTATCTTAACATGGTTCTCGGCATTTCTTTGTAATGTTGCTTTAAAAAACGCTCTTCTGCTTTTAAATCCCTTTTGCCGACTTCCCTTAACATCCAACCGACGGCTTTTTGAATCAGATCGTGTTTATCGTTTAATAATGTTCCGGCTATTTTCAGGAACTCCGTAAATTCATGATCTTTAATGAAATTAAAGGTGGCTAAAACAGCTATCCTTCGTTCCCAAAAATTTCTCGACCTTGCGAGTTTCATAAGTATTGAGAAATTTTTGCCCTGAGCCGGGCCGAAGGGCTTTCTTAAATACTCTCCAACTATCTTATGAGCCGACAAATCAACTAAATCCCAATTATTGATGTATTTGGTGTTTTTGAGGTAAAGACGGTAAACCTTTTCTCGGTCTCGGCCGGTCTCGAACTTCTGAACCATCATCAGCAGAGCGGTCAAGCGCTCTTCGTGAATTTTAGAATGTAATAACCTTATTGCGTCCGTTAACTTAAGAGCCGCATATTTCTTAACGATTTTTCTTATTTCAGGAACAATAACTCCCAAAAAAACATCCCCTTCGCCATACTCTCCCTTATCTGTTTTAAAAAATCCCCGCAGAATCTTGGCTTTCTCGGGACTGGCTTTGGACCTTAACTCTTTTCTTAGCTTCAGAAATTCCGACATGGCCTAAATTTTAATTATTTTCCAAAAGGCTTTACGCCAAGATCGCGGCAGATTTTCTTAGTTAAAAAATTATCAATTTCTGCGTGACGGGGAATGGTGGAAGTTTTATTCAACAACGAATTAAAAAAGACGCTGTGTTTTGCGCCTTCCCTGATGAGAATACAACCGTTTTTACGAAGATATCTGATTAAATCGTTTCTTTTCATCTCAAAAAGAAACTGCGAGAGACTCCCGGATAATCTTTCCCCCAGATAGCTCTTTTTTATTTAAAATCCGGTTGGTTTCCAGAATTAACAAAAGCGCCTCTTTAAGATTTTCTTTTACCTCTTTGAGGGTTTCTCCCTGGGTATTGACTCCGGGGATTTCTTCAATCCAGCCCACATACCATTTCCCGCGCTTTTTATATATTGCCGTAAATCGTCTCGCCATAATTACGAATTTATGAGTAATCAAGGTTCTGCCGAGCTTTAACGAGGCAGGTTCTTATATCTTAATTATACCTATTTTAAAGACGGTGTCAACCGTAGATTTTACCCTTCTTCTTGATGTGCCGCACTATATTATAGATAATTATTGCTCCAAACCCCCCGATAAGGACGCCTAGGGCACCGTAGATGATTAAAAAAACTACAGGCAGAACGATGGCGCCGGCCAGCACCGCTCCGGGGTCTTTGCCCGTCAAAGTTGCTTTCAGCGCCCAGGGAAGAATAAATATAATAACCACCGCCACTCCGATAACGGCTCCAGTTAAAAAAGCGAGCGGGTTCTTCCCTATCGTTTTAAGCGCCTTAGCTGTCTTCATTTTATTTTGATATTAAATTCAACATTTTCTCGGTGGCCTTCACCGCCGCCATGACCTGATCCGAATCTATCCCTATCGTACTAAAAATATCTCCATTTTTATTCCAGATAATCTTCGCTTCCACTAAAGCGTCTGTTTTCCCTCCGGGAGGAATTCTCACTTCATAGTCGATGAGTTTAGGTAATTTTATCTTCAGTTTAGTCACCAGGATTTTCTTTAAGGCGTTCATGAAAGCATCGTAGCCGCCGTCGCCCGAAGCAACTCCGGGATATTCTTTGCCCTTTATCTTAATTTTGACCGTCGCCGTAGGAATCGAATCCGATCCGCTGGAAACAAAAACGCTCACTATCTCGATGTCTTTTTTAAGGGGAGTCCCCAGTACGTCAGAAATTATAAAAGGCAGGTCGGTGGGGGTAATCGAATATTTCTTGCCGCCCAATTCGACTATTTCCCTTAACACCTTTTCTTTTTCTTCTTTGGTTAATTCTATCCCCGTATTTTTTAAATTTTGCTCCAGACTCGCCTTGCCGCTTAATTTACCCAAAGCATACTCCCTTTTTCTGCCAAACCTTTCGGAGGTTATTTTTGCTATATATAAATTTCCCTTCTTATCTCCGTCGGCATGAACGCCCGCAGTTTGAGTAAAAATATTTTCGCCCACAATGGGCTTTCCGGGCGAGATTCTCATACCGGAAAACCTTTCCACGAGCTTGCTTGTTTTGTTGATGAATTTCTCATCAACCTTGCAGGCAAAACCGGTTTTATCGTTGATCAAGGCCACTATTTCGGCTAAATGGGTATTTCCGGCCCGCTCACCCAAACCATTGATAGTAGTGTGGATGCCCCTTACCCCAGCCATAATGGCCGCTAAAGAATTCGCGGTAGCCAAACCGTAATCATTATGGGCATGGAAGTCAAAATGAACCTTGGGGAAACGATCAACCATTAATTTAATGTGAGCGCGGGTTTCTTCCGGAGATAAAACCCCCAAGGTATCGGCCAAAATTATTTTTCCAACTCCTAACTTAACCAAACTTTCGGTTAATTTAAAAACATATTCCGGCGATTCTTCCAGTCCCCTGCTCCAGTCTTCTAAATAAGCGTTTATCTTTATTTTTCTCTTTTTTGCTTTTGAAAAAACATCGGCAATATCGCTGATATGCTGATTCAAAGTCTTTCCAAGCTGGACGGTCACGTGATTCAAAGATCCTTTCGCCAAAAGGTTCATGACCCTTCCCCCGGCCCTGCGGACCCACTCAAGCGACTGGTCGCCATCGACAAAGCCCAATATTTCAATCTTTTCCAGAAAAGAGTTCTCCTTGGCCCATTGGCAAATCTTTTGAGCGCTTTTCAGCTCGCCGCCGGCCACCCTGGCCGAAGATATTTCTATTCTGTCCACGCCTAATTTCTCCAAAAGAATTTTGGCTATGGCAAATTTTTCATTCGGGCTGAAGGAAACGCCCTTCATCTGCTCCCCGTCTCTTAAGGTTGTGTCTAATATCTCAATATATTTCATATTAAGAAAAGATAACGATTCGGGCTAAATTTTCTCTTCTTCGATTAAAAACAGTCTTTTCCTGAATCCCCCGCGCTTTTTCCTTTTGGCGAGTTGGAGCCCTCCAACCGCCAACCTTGTAAGACCTACCTCTGCTGATAAAACGTCGAGCAACTCCTGGATATCCACGATTTCACCAATAAGCTCCTCGCTATCTTTAGCTTGCATTAATTCTTCCGCTTCTTCCAAAACCTTCTTTTTTACCGCGGCCAAGAACTCGCTTTTCTTCAAAACCCTAACTTTGGGAATCCAGCCGGATTTTTTCACAATTTCCGGAATCCTGTCCCTGATTAACTTGTTGTATTTTACGACTTTTATCATAATTTAATCCCTTGACAGCCCTTAATGGCTTGCTATAATTACAGTATCACCAACGGAAAAGATCACCCTATAAGGTTTCGTCCTTATGGGGCCTTTTCTTTTTTATACTCCAG
>JBBTYF010000040.1:0-37975 GCA_038061935.1 Patescibacteria group bacterium
TACCTTTTAGGATACTATCCTAACGCCTGCTTTTCTTCAATACCCTTTCGAATTTTGCATAAAAAGTAGTATTGTCTTCAAGGTTTTCAAAAACCAAGGTTCCCGGACCAATATTGCACCCGGACCCGATAATGACTCCCGGCATTGTGCCTGTATGAATCCCAAAACGGGTATCCGAACCGATTACCGCCCCAAGACGCGTTAATCCCGTGTCTATTTTTTCTTTCTTAACTATAGACTTAATATTGTTCCTATCTGTTCTTCGATTGGCGGTAATGAAACCGGCGCCAAAACGGCAATTTTCTCCGATAACCGAATCTCCGACATAGCCTGAGTGGAGGTGAGTGCCCCTACCCACGATAGAATTTTTAATTTCGCAGAACGCCCCCGTCATAACATCATCCTCTAAGATTACAGGGGCCCTAAAAACGTTATTTGCGGCGATTTTAGAATTATTGCCGACATAGCATGGTCCATTAATCACGGTATTCTCTAAAATGGTTACATTTTTGCCGATAAAAACATCTCCGTTGATAATCACATTTTTAGAAATTTTAGCCGAAGGACTAATTGATTTTTTAAAATACTGAAAACTAAAGAATATTTTAGAGAGATTTAACAAATGCCAAGGATATTTGAGGGAGACGCTGTCTTTCTTTAATAAAACCAACTCTGCCCCCCGTTGCTCAATAATTGAATTAATCGCCCCTATTAAATTATCTTCTTTTTGGGTCAGTTTTTCGTAAAAATCAAAGAAATCCGGCGGTAAAATATAGGTTTCGGTCGCTTTAATATTAGAGGGCTCTTTTCCTTTAGGAGGATTTTCAACTATCCCTAAAACTTTATTTCCTTTTATTTTTAAAACACCGTAATCCCAGGGGCTGATAGTTTTAACGCCGGCTAAAACAACTCCTTCGGGATTTTTTTTACTTTTTTGTAAAAGCGGCGGCAGATAATTATCAAGATCCAATTTGTGTGGCCCGACGACTAAAAAACTTCCTTTAATAAGCCCCCTTGCCTGGTAAATGGCATCTCCTGTACCCAACGGCCTTTTTTGAACAACAAATCGCGCCTTAACTCCATAATCTTTGAGCGTTTTCTCTACCTCCCTCTCCGGCCCCTGAATAATGACGATGTCGCTGATGCCGGCTTTCTTGAGATTTTGAATGGTATACCAAATTAAAGGCCGTCCCATTAATTTAAAAAGGGACTTATGTTTTGAGTTAAATGGCCAAAAGCGAGAAGATTCTCCAGCCGACAAAATAACAGCTTGTTTAACGCTCATAAGTTGATTTTAACATCGGCCTAATGATAATCAAGGAGAAAAGGACTATTAAAAAAAGTATCAGGTAAGAAAAAATAATCGGTAAAGAAAGATTGATTAAAAAAATTACCACGTATCCGAGATTGTTAGCGATAATAGAGACGGCCGCCAAAGACTCCAAATTTTCATTAGTGGAAGCATCGCCCATTAAAGCGAACCTAAGCGGAGCATAAATGGCATAACCCAGAGAGATAAAAAGAAAACTCAAAACAAACAACACTTTATTGGCCTCAAAAGTAAATTGCAATAACAATAAAGCAAGACCAATAACAATTAAGAGGTAAGAAGCGACCAGGAAAAATTTGCGGCCTCTGAAATCGGAAGCCTTGCCCATATAATACGAAAAAATAATCGGCAAAGAATAAAAAATCGGCATTAAAAACCCGATCGCCTTAATCCCGAATATTTTTTTAACTTCTAATGGAAACTGTCCACTGGTTGAAGCAATTACTGCTGAAAAAGAAAACCATATCAAAAAAAGCCGAAAAAATTTAGGATTAACAATAACCTTTTTAAAAATTAAAAGATTATTTTTAAAATTAATCAACTGGGATTCGGTTCTTTTGAGAAATGATAAAAATATGACGCCGATAATTGAGAAAACGCCGAATATTAGGAATGACAACTCAAAAGATACAGCAGTAACCATAAAACCGAAGAGAATAATACCCAAAGCTGAACCAAGCCAAAAAATAACACTGAAAAAACCCGAATTCTTCCCATAATTATTCTTATCGCTTGATCTTACTAAAAGAACTCCTTGAGCCGTCCAAAGAATTGAAGCGCCAATACCTAAAAAAGCCGAAGCTAAATAAATAGCAACGATGTTTTGTGTAGTTAAAATAAAAATATAGAAAGAATAAAATAAAGAGCCTAGAATTAAACTATTTTTAGCTCCGAGCCTTGCGACGATAAATCCTGAGAAAAAATTAGCGGCCAAAATAAAACTGTAAATCAAAATCAGCGACCAAAAACCAACTTCAACTATGCCTAAATCGGAAAAATAGGTTGTTAGAAATTGCTGAACTCCGCTATAAGCCAAAAAGATTATAAAAAAACAAAGGCTAAGAATTTTTATTTCTTTCGACATTTTTAAATTAGAGATAATATAATTTTAGCTAATTTATCGGGATCGTGCGCTATGGGGCCATAAGGAGTAACGAGATCCGCTTCGATGAATCTTTGATCCAAAGTCCTGTTTTCCACCATATCTAAAAGCTCCGGGTGCTTTTTCTTATATAAAGCCGTTCTTTGAGCATCTGGTTTGGTTTTGTTATAAATCACAAAATCGAGCGATCCGCCTAAAATCTTTTCGACTTGGGCTGTAAAGTCCTGAACCATAAAATGATCGGTTTCGCCGTGCTTCTGCATCAAATTGCAGATATAGATTTTCTTGGCTTTGCTTTCTCTGATGGCTTGGGCGATGCCTTGAACTAATAAAATTTGGGCTAATGAAGAATACAAATCGCCGGGGCCGATGGTAATAGCATCAGCCTCCTCAATCGCCTTAAGCGCTTTGGGATATGCCTCAGCCTTAGGCTCTAAATAAACCTCTTTGATTCTAAGATTGCCATTGTGCTTCGGAACATCGATATTCGCCTCGCCAACAATAGTTTGGCCATTTTCCAAAACCGCAAAGATATTGGCGTCATCAAGAGTAACCGGTAGAATTTCATGCTGACTAGGAACCTTCAGTTTAGTTTTAAGCCCTTGAACAGCCGTTTCCTGACTGCCGGTAGCCGCCATTATGGCCGTGCAAAAAACATTAGCCGCCACATGGCCGTCCCAATCACGATAAGCAAAATAATTCTTGGTTTTTACATCTGCCTCCGATAAAGCCAAAGCCGCCCTTCTGATGTCGCCGAAAGAAATACCTGTTTTAAATCCTTGCCTCAATCTGCCGGCCGAGCCGCCGGTATCTAGGGTAGCAGAAACCACCGATATTTTTACCGGATATTTTTTAAGGCCGGGGAGCACTGCCCGGGGCATACCGTTGCCGCCGCCGAGACAAACTATTTTGCGAGATTTTGTTTTTGACATTTAATTTAATTACGAATTAATCAAGGTTCTGCTGAAGGCAGGTTCTTACTTAAACTCTTTAATCACCCTGCTCCAATTTATATTTCTTTTAAGAGCATACCAGGGCTTTTTTAATTGCGGCCATTGAGATTCAAAAGTAGGACGCTTAGTCTCATAAAAAACACCGGTGGGCACTTTCATGTCTTTTTCGTAAGAATAATCCCACTCCCTCGCTCGTTCCAGCGCCTGGTTTAAATTACCGGTATCGCGCGTTTCTTCAATTTTATAAACATTCTTATTAAAATAAGGCATTGAATGCTTATGATAAACAATGCAGGGCTGAAGAATATCAATGAAAGCAAAACCTTCATGTATTATGGCTTTTTTGATTAATTCTTTCAGATAAGGACCCTGCAAAGCATAGCCCCTGGCCACGAAAGTGGCGCCCATCTCCAAAGCCAAAACAAGAGAGTTAATTGGTTTTTCTCCTTGGCCCAAAGGAGTGGAGCCGTCAACAAAGCCCTTTTCGGTGATGGCGTTCGCCTGGCCCGTGGTTAAGGCAAAAACCTGATTGGTATGGACCATCATGGTAATATCCGCATTATACCGGCAAGCGTGAACGAAATGAGCAACTCCCTCGTCAAAAGTATCGCCGTCTCCTCCGAAGCCGAGAACGGTCAAATCGGGATTGCCTAATTTCATACCCAAACAAACTGGCAGAACTCTGCCGTGCAAACCGTTAAAACCGTTCAAATTAAGATAATCGTAAATCTTGCCGTGGCAACCGATGCCCGTTACTAGAGTAGCGTCTTTAACGCTTAATTTACCTTCATTGGCTAATTCGGCCAGCGCTTCTTTAGCCGAAAGTAGGATACCGGAGTTGGGACAGCCCGGGCACCAAGTATTTTCTTCCTTTGTATTGAAATCTTGGCGAATCATATTTTTTTAAATTTATCTACTAAGAACTCCGGAGTAAAAGGCCGGCCGTCATATTTTAATATCTTATGCTTAATCGTGATGCCGGTTTCTTCCTTAATGACATCGGCTAGAGAGCCCTTAACTCCGTTTTCTATTAGAATAACTTTCTTGGATTTTTTGATTTCTTTTGAAACTATTTCCGCCGGAAAGGGTTTCAAATAAGAAATTTGCAAAAATCTGAAATTCTTCATCTGCGGCAAAGCGTCTAAAATGGCTCCCTTGGTCGAACCATAACTGATTAATAAATTATTTCCCTTGCCATATAAAGAAACGGGATTTAATTTATTAATCTCTCTTTTGATAAAATCTAATTTTTTAAATCTTTTATCCTGCATTTTTATTGTCCAAGCCGAATCTTCAATGGTGTGGCCGGCTTCGTTATGCTCATAGCTGTTGGCTCTGACAACGGGCCCTTGGCCGGGCACGGCTCTGGGGGAAACGCCATTTGCAGTTATCTTATAGGACTTATAGTCTTGAGGCGGATTTTCCAAAATAAAGCGACTGTCGGGCAAAGCAGATTTCTTAATTTCATTAAAAGAGTAATCGCTTTCAGCCAAATGCTTATCCGACAAAATAATGGCAGGTACCCTGTATTTACTAGACAAATAAAAAGCTTCTTGGGTTCTGGTAATCGCTTCCTGAGCATCGCCGGGAGATGAAACCACTCTTAAAAATTCCCCGTGGCCGGCGTTTAAAGCGAACTTCAGGTCTCCTTGACCGGTATGAGTGGCGAGTCCTGTGGCTGGCGCCGGCCTCTGCCCTAAATAAATTACCAAGGGAAGTTCGGTCATAGCGGCTAAGCTTAAGCCCTCTGACATTAAAGCAAATCCGCCGCCGGAAGTGCCCACCATGGTTTTGGCGCCGGCAAAAGAAGCGCCCAAAGCCGCGTTGACGACCGCAATCTCGTTTTCCGGCTGAAAGACCAGAATATTATTTGCCAGCTGTCTCTTAGCTAAAAAATGCAAAACCGGGCTGGCTGGCGTCATGGGGTAAGCTAAATAAACATCCAGGCCCGCAGCGATAGCGCCGATGCTAATGGCCTCGCTTCCGGAAATAAAATATTTAGCTTCTTGCCCTGAGCTGCGTCGAAGGGTTTCTTTTTGAACGCCCAGCTTGTAGCCTTCCTCAATGGCTTTTTTTATCAAGCCGGCTTTTTTACCGAATATTTCATCGGCCTCGGTCAAAATAATTTCCAAATCCGCTCCAAAATACTTAAAAAGCAATCCGATTAAAACATCGTTAGCTAAAATACCGGGACCCTGCAATTTTTGAACTACGGGTTCGGTTTCTTTGGCTCCGAAGATCAAGCCGCCTTTTTTTAAATCTTTTCTATGGATGTCAATTGTTTTCTGGTCTAAGGCCAGAATAAAATCATAATGATATTCGTGGGAATAAACCGGTTTGTCAGAAATCTTAAGAACATTAAAATTATGCCCGCCCCTGATTAAAGAAGGATAGTCCCTATAGTTAAAAACATAGCAACCCAGATTGCAAAATATCCTGCCGATAAGGTGAGCGGTTACGGCCGACCCCAAGCCGGCCGCCCCGCCGATTAAAATTGTTTTCTCCATAGTATCACTCTACTGTTACGGACTTCGCTAAATTTCTCGGTTTATCAACGTCATTCCCCTTCAAAACGCCCATATAATAAGCGAAGAGATGGAGAGGAATGGCGGCTAAAATAGGCGTCAGCATTTCCGAGGTTTTGGGGATATAAATGACGTCGTCAACTAATTCCTTTATCCTTTCATCTCCTTCGGTGGCAATAGCGATAACGGGAGCTTTTCTGGCTTTTACCTCCTGAATATTGGAAATAACTTTTTCATAAACGCTGTCTTGCGGAGCGATAAAAACAAAGGGGAAGTTTTCATCGGCCAAAGCAATGGGGCCGTGCTTCATTTCGCCGGAAGCATAACCTTCGGCATGAATATATGCTATTTCTTTTAACTTTAAAGCTCCTTCCAAAGCTACAGGATAATTATACTTTCTGCCCAGAAAAATAAAATTATTATACTTATAATATTTTTCTGCGATTTCTTTTATTTTCTTAGCTTCTTGCGCCAGAATAATTCGAGCCTTTTCTGGCAAGGCCTTAAGATCTTGAGCGATTCTTTGGCCCTTAATCAAACTTAAATTTCGCTGACGGCCCAATAACAGCGTTAAAAGAGCCATTACGGTTAATTGAGAAATAAAAGCTTTAGTGCTGGCTACGCCGATTTCCGGCCCAATGTGATTGTAAATTCCGGCATCGGTTTCCCGGGCAATGGTGCTACCCACAACATTAATTATGCCTATCGTTAAAACGCCCTTCATTTTCATTTCTTTCAAAGCGGCTAAGGTATCGGCTGTTTCTCCTGATTGGGAAACGCAAAGTAAAACCGTATTTTCATCAATGATCGGTTTTCGATAGCGAAATTCTGAAGCGATATCCGCCTCTACCGGAATGCCCGCATACTCTTCAAGCATATATCGGCCGACTAAAGATGCGTAAAAAGCAGTGCCGCAAGCCGTAAAAAGCATTCTTTTCACTTTTCTTAAGCGAATCATGATCTCTTCTAAGCCGCCCAATTTAGCTGTACCCTCTTCCGCCAATAATCTGCCTTTGATGGAATTCTCAATGGCCTCGGGTTCTTCCATTATTTCTTTCAACATAAAATGAGGATAACCGCCTTTTTGGGCATCCTCGAATTTCCATTCAATTTCCTCGGGCTTTTTTTCTTTAAGAATAGAAAAATTATCGGGAGTGATGGTCACAATCTCGCCGTCATCAAGATAAATAACTTTATTGGTGTGAGCAATAACGGCTGACGGATCGGAGGCGATAAAATATTCGTTTTCTCCCAAACCGAGCAATAAAGGACTGGAAAGCCGAGCGGCCACAAGTTTGTTCGGATCATTTTTAGCAATTACCGCAATGCCGTAACTGCCCTTAATAAGAGGCAGGGCTTTGCGCACCGCCTCTTCAAGATTCCCCTGAAAAAACTTTTCCACCAAATGAGAGATAACCTCGGTATCGGTTTCAGAATTAAACTTGTGGCCTTCCTTTTGAAGCATCTCCTTTAATTCTTTGTAGTTTTCAACGATGCCGTTGTGAACCAAATAAATATTTTTTTGACAATCAAAATGAGGATGAGCGTTAGGTTCGGTCACTCCGCCGTGCGTCGCCCATCTGGTATGTAAAATTATGGGGTTAGCCGACAATATCGCAGCGTTAATTGCGCCATTGGCCTTTTCTTCCAAAGCCGTAATATGACCTACTGCTTTTTCGCAAAAAATATCTTTTTTACTTTCATCCCAAAAAGCAAAACCGGCGGAGTCATATCCGCGGTATTCTAACCTTTTCAAGGCTTCTATGCCAAGCTTAAGAGAGTTTGGCGTTTGTTTTCGGGCGATATAGCCAACAATTCCACACATACGAACGTGGTGAGTACCCCGCCCTCTATGCTTTATGTTTTTTCTTTGGCTTAGAGGGCGGGGTCTCCGTTTACACTACAATATTAATTAGTTTCCCGGGCACGAAAATCACCTTTTTTATCTCTTTATCCAATATGTAGGTTTTAACCTTTTTTTGGCTTAATGTCAACTCTCGGGCCTCCTTCTCGGAAATACCTGTTTTAACCTCAATTGTATCCCTCGTCTTCCCGTTGATTTGGATAACCAAGATGGTTGTGTCTTTCTTGATGATTTCTTCCGAATATTCGGGCCATTTCTCCTGAAAAATGCTGTTTTTGTGCCCCAACCTACTCCAAAGATCTTCGGCCATATGCGGAGCAAAAGGAGAAAGCAAAATTAACATTCTCTCAATCGCATCACTGCCAACCTCAGTCGGTTTCTCTTGCGCCAGATTAACAAATTCCATAAAACCGGCGATAATCGTGTTAAACTTCATCTGGCCTAATTCCTCGCTGATTTTTTTATTCAATTTGTGTATGGCTCTTAAGATATCTTCGTTGCTCTGCTTGTTTCCGGCGCAAGTTAAAGATATCTTCCACGCCTTTTCCAAGAAACGCGCTACTCCCTTCACCCCGTCTTCATTCCAAGAAATTGCCTGATCAAAAGGCCCCATAAACATTTCATAAACTCTTAAGGTATCAGCTCCGTATTTTTGAACGATGTCGTCGGGATTCACCACGTTGCCGAAGGACTTGGACATTTTGCGGCCATCTCCCGCCAAAACCACGCCATGAGAAGTTCTTTTCTGATACGGCTCTTTCTGTGGAGCTACCTTTATATCAAAAAGAAACTTATAGATAAAACGGGAATATAAGAGATGCAGGGTGGTATGTTCCATACCGCCGTTGTACCAATCCACGGGCAGCCAATATTTTAATTTCTTAGGATCAGCAAGCGCTTTATCATTATTCGAATCGCAATAACGCATGAAATACCAATTGGAACCGGCCCAATTGGGCATGGTATCGGTTTCTCTTTTAGCTGGTCCTCCGCACGTCGGGCATTTAACATTAACCCAATCGGTAATCGCTGATAAAGGAGATTCGCCCGTGTGGGAAGGCTGGTATTTTTCGATATAAGGCAATTCCACCGGCAAATCCTTTTCGGAAACGGGTACTGTCCCACATTTTGGACAATGGACAACAGGAATGGGTTCGCCCCAATAATGCTGCCTGGAAAAAACCCAGTCGCGCAACTTATATTGAATTGTTTCTTTGCCTAATTTCTTTTTTTCCAATTCTTTAGTGATTTTTTTAATCGCCTCTGCCGATTTTAATCCATTGAATTTGCCAGAACTAACCAAATGACCCTCGCCTTCGTAAGCCTTATCTAAAATAGGACAAACTGGCTCAGGGTAATTTGGGCAAATTACAATTTTTAACGGCAGATTATATTTTTTTGAAAATCCGAAATCGCGCTGGTCGTGAGCCGGCACCATCATCACAGCTCCCCCGCCGTAAGCCGAAATAACGTAATCGCCAATCCAAATGGGTATTTTTTCATCGGTCAGCGGATGTCTGCAAAAACTGCCGGTAAAAACACCGGTTTTTTCCTTCTCCAGTTTCTCTCTTTCAAAATCGCTTTTTCTTTTCGCGTCTTCAATGTATTTTTTAACGCTCTCTTTGTTTTCCGGCGCCACTATTTTCTCAACCAGCGGATGCTCCGGAGCCAAAACCATGGCTGTCACCCCGAAAAGCGTATCCGCCCTTGTCGTAAAAACGCTAATTGATAAATTGTTAATTGGAAATTGTATTTCCGTACCAAAACTTTTGCCGATCCAGTTGATTTGTTGGGACTTGACCCGCTCGGGAAAATCTAATCCTTCTAAATCATCAATCAGTCTGTCGGCATAAGCCGTAATTTTTAACATCCATTGCTTCTGGACTTTTCTTTCCACCACAGCTCCACAGCGTTCGCAGGCTCCCCCTACTGCCTCTTCATTAGCCAAGCCGATTTTACATGCAGGGCACCAGTTAATAGGTATTTCAGCCTGATAAGCCAGATCTTTTTCTAAAAGCTTAAGAAAAATCCATTGAGTCCATTTATAGTATTTAGGATCAGTTGTGTTGATTTCGCGAGACCAATCGAAAGACAGGCCTAGGTTTTTGAGCTGGCGCTTGAAATTCGCAATGTTTTTTTGAGTAGCAATGCTGGGATGAATGCCATGCTTAATGGCATAATTTTCCGTAGGTAGACCGAAAGCATCCCAACCGATTGGAAAGAGAACGTTGGCGCCCGCCATTCTTTTCTGACGAGCAATCGCATCTAGGGCGCAATAGGGCCGGCAATGTCCAACATGAAGACCGTCTCCCGAAGGGTAGGGAAATTCCAGTAAAAGATATTGTTTCGGCTTCCTGCCCGCCTGCCGGCGAGGCAGGGAAAAATCCTCGGCTTTATAAAAGCCGTTTTCCTCCCAGTATTTCTGCCACTTAGGTTCTATTTCTTGAGGATTATATGTCTCCATATTTTTCAATTTAACATAAAAAACCGGCGTTTTCAAGCCGATTTTTACTCGTTTAAAATCTCTGTTTTTAAAATTTAGCGCCCTGTAAAGATTCTCCGCACGAACATTTTCTTTGCGTTTTAATTTTCGGGATAGCGGCAAGCAGAAGATTTTTAATCTTCTCTGTATTCTTTTTCATTGTTTTTAAAACTTCTCCTAAATTAACCGGATGAAGCTGCCAGACATCGTAATCAGTCACCATAGACAGGTTTAAATAACAAATTTCCAATTCCCTGGCCAGGGTTGCTTCGGGGCAAAGCGTCATGCCGATGATATCGGCAAAATTTCTGAAAAATCTTGATTCGGCTCTAGTGGAAAATCTCGGCCCTTCAATACACCAATAGGTTCCTGTTTGATGCGACGGGACCTTCAAGCGCTTCGCCTCTTTACCGAATAAACTTCTTAATTCCGGACAAAAAGGATCAGCCAGAGAGACGTGGACTGCTTCGTTGTCATAAAACGTGTAATCTCTCTTTTTGGTAAAATCTATAAACTGATCGGAAATAACAATATCGCCTGGCCTGAATTCTTTTTTAAGAGAACCCACGGCCGAAATGCCAATAATTCTTTCCACACCCAACTGCTTTAAAGCCCAAATGTTCGCTCTTTGAGGAACCTTGTGCGGAGGAAATTGGTGCTTTTTTCCATGACGAGACAAAAAAGCGACTTTTTGCCCGTGGAAATCGGCAACGATAATCGGAGAGGACGGATAGCCGAAAGGAGTTTTAATATTAACTTCCTTAATCTTTTTGAAAAACTTAGGGCCCTCCAGTCCGCTCCCGCCGATAATGGCTATTTTTACCTTAGAATCCTTCATAGAATTATTTTTTTATTTCGATAATTTACGATAATTTTATTTTCTTTAATCACCCTTCCGATGACGCCTGATCCCACTTTCAATTTTTTTAATAAATCTAGAATTTTATTCTTGTCTTCTTTTTGAACAACAACTGCAAACCCCCAACCCATATTAAAGGTCTTAAACATTTCACAACTTGAAATCTTTCCTGTTTCCTGAATTAAACGAAAGATTGGTTGAGGTTTAAAATTGAAAAATTCAAAACCAAAATTCCCCATTAGCTTTTTAAATTTCAAATAGGCATCGCCGGTAATGTTCACCGCTCCTGAAATTTTAAATTTCTCCGCCACTTTTAAAAAGGGCTTAGTGTAGATTTTAGTCGGTTCAAGACACTCATAAATCAGAAATTGTTTTAGTCCTTTCGGTTTATCGAATATACCGTACTTGCCGCCCCATTTTGTAAAAAGAATTTTCCTCAAAAGAGTAATACCGTTAGAATGGACGCCTGAACTCCGAAAACCGATTATAATCTCTCCTGGTTTTATTTCTTGCCCGGTAATGATATTTTTCTTTTCGACCGTACCAACGCAATCACAATTGATATAATAAGCGGTATTTAATAATTCGGGTACGTCGGCTGTTTCTCCTCCTATAATCGGACAATTCGCCTCTTTCGCCCCCCTTATCAATCCTTTTTGAATCTTTTTTAATAATTTCTGCTCCGATTTTTTGATATCAATTATATCGGTAATAGCTATGGGTTTGGCCCCAGATCTAATGCAATCGTTTACCACCATTGCCACGGCATCAATCCCGATAGTGTCGTGCTTGTTTGCTAATTCAGCTAAAAGAACCTTGGTTCCTACGCCATCAGCTGTTTTAACTTGATATTTATTTTTGGCAACGGGATAAAGAATATTAAAAGGGGTTTTTATTATTTTCCCGTATTGGCTAAATTTAAAAGTTGATCTAAAATCTTTCAAAGATTTCTTTGCTTTTTCTCTTAATTTTCGACTGACGCCAGCTTGAGCGTAGGTTCTCATAATTTTATATTCTAAATAATAATTTGGCGTTCTGGGTGGTGGTTTTAGCTATTTCTTTGTAACTTAAACCTTTTATTTTGGCAATTTTTTCTGCGACATATTTCACATAAGAAGGTTCGTTTCGTCCTTCCATCGGCTTTGGCGTTAAATAGGGGCAATCGGTTTCAAGTAAAATCTTATCTAGCGGCGCTTTCTTGATGACTTCTTCTAGATCCATTTTAAAGATAATGCCGTTGATCCCTAAGCAAAAACCCATCTCCATGTATTTTTGCGCTTGAGTCCAAGTGCCAGTAAAACAATGTATTACTCCCCTCAATCCATTGCCCCTGGCCTTCAATTCGCTTATCAAGTCTTCATGTGCCATACGACAGTGAATAATAACGGGCAAGTCCAATTCTTCAGCTAGATCTAATTGCTTTAAAAATACTTGTTTTTGCTTTTCTCTGAATAAAACATACTCTAACTTATAATCTAAACCGATCTCTCCGATAGCAACTACTTTATTTGACTTAGCTAGCTCTTTATATTTTGCACGATCAAACTCTTCCCCAGAATGAATGGGGTGGAGCCCGATTGCGGCGAAAACTCCTGTTTCGTATTTCCCAGCCATCTCCACCGCTCTTTGGCTTGTCGAATACTGCGAGCCGACGTTAATCATCCAAACGCCGTTATCCAAAGAACGCTGAAGAACCTTTGAGCCGTCTTCTTTATAGATATTAAAATTAAGATGGGCGTGAGTATCAATCCATTCGATTTTCCTCAGGATTGATGCTGAACGCCTTGAAGCATCAATTAGCATTGTTGTTTTTTCTTAATTTCTGCCAAGAAAGCAAAATTGAAATTACTAAAGTGGCTAAAATAAAAACTAAGGAAAAAACTAATGGAATATGATAAATCTGGTTAAAAATCATCTTAAAACCGACGAACGCCAGCAGGGTTATAATAGCTTTTTCCAAATAAATAAACTTTGGCAAAAGAGTGATCAAAAAGAAATAAAGAGCTCTTAACCCAAGAATAGCGAAAGCATTTGAAGTATAAGCCAAAAACGGGTCTTGAGTAATAGCTAAAACCGCGGGCACGGAATCCAGGGCGAAAACCAAATCGGAACTCTCTATTAAAATCAGCGCTATAAAAAGAGGGGTAAAATGGAGCTTTCTTTCTTTTCTTATGCAAAATTTATTTTCTTTGCAATCATCTGCTATAGGAATAAATCTTTTGACAATCTTTAAAAATAAACTCTTCTGAGGGTCTATCTTCTCGCCCTTTTGGACAAGCAGCTTGAAAGCGGTAAAAACTAAGAATGCTCCGAAAATGTAAAAAAGGAAATCAAATTTTTGCAAAACCCAGATGCCTCCGAAAATAAAAGCGGCCCGCATCAAAAAAGCGCCCAGAATCCCGAGTTTCAAAACTTTCTGCTGAGAAACAACCGGAAGATTGAAATAAGAGAAAATGACCAAAAAGACAAAGAGATTATCCAGACTTAATGATTTTTCTAATAAATAAGCGGTAAAAAACTCCGCAGCTTTTCCGTGCCCTAAGAAAAAATAAATCAGGAGGTTGAAAAAGAGGGCCAAGCCGACCCATCCTAACGTCCAAAAACCCGCCTCTTTCATAGAAAGCTCTCTTTTTCTTCTCCCCTGGAGATAAAGGTCAAAAAAAACGGCTCCGAGAATAAAAATTGAAAATAAAACCCAAAAGATTTGTGGAGTAAAAATCATAATTATTTGAAACGAGGAAAAAGCGGTTCGCTCTTTTTATTCTTTAATTGCTTAAGTATCTTCTCCGAAGTTTCTGGCATAAACGGCTCCAAAAACTTGGCTATTTCTTCAATTAAAAACAACAAGCTGCTGATTATATCTTTCTGTTTGTCGCTTTTCTCCCATAGCTTATTTTTTTCTACCTCCTGATCGCAAAATTTAATCAATAACCAGATCGCTGCCAGAGCCATAGAAAACTCAAACCTCTCCAGTGATTCTTTATATTTTTCTTTCGAATCTTGTAAAGCAATTTTATATTCGGCGATCAGGCTTTTTTCGTTCCCGATCTTTTTTGTTTTCGTAACCTGGGCCAATTTTTCTACCCGGGCAACCAGATTGCCCAACCCACTTGCCAGATCACCATTGTATCTTTCTTTGAATTTCTCTTCAGAAAAATCACCATCTTCAGTGGCAGGAATCTCCCGCAGGAGAAAGTACCTCACAGCGTCAACGCCGTATTTCTTTACCAATTCAAAAGGATCAACCACATTGCCTAGGCTCTTGGACATCTTTTGTCCACCAGAATTAATAAAACCGTGAACGAATATCTTTTTGGGCAAGGATAGTTTTAAAGATAAGAGTATTCCTAACCAAATTATCGCATGAAATTTTAAAATATCCTTACCAACACAATGCACGCTAGCTGGCCAATATTTTTTGGGATAAAGATAATTTACTAAAGCGTCCGCCCAAACATAAATTGTCTGAGAATCATCGCCTGGCACAGGTATCCCCCACCCCAGTTTTTCTTTAGGTCTAGAAAAACTTATATCTCGTAATTTACCGTCACGGCCTGTCCACTGCTCAATCATTTTCAAAATTTCGTTCTTCCTTTCTTTCGGAATAATTTCTACTTCGTTGTTTTCAATAGCGTTTTTAATGTTATTTGTATATTTAGAAAGTTTAAAAAAATAGTTTTTTTCTTTTACACACTCTCCGACTTGATTATGAGTTAAACATTTAGGAGTTCCGGCGAAATTCGCTGGAGACATCACCTTTACGTCATTTTTATCAAAAATAAAAGCTTCGCAACCAGAACAATACCAGCCTTCGTAGTCCCCAAACTCTATATCTTTTTGCCTTTCTAACCCCTGCCAAACCTCCCTTACGCCTGGCCAATGCCTTTTTTGGTCAGTAGTTCGGATAAAATCGTTATTAGACAAATGAAGAATTTTCGTTAAATTCTCGAACTTCCCAGAAATTTCGTCGGTAAAATCTTTGGGTGTTTTACCGGCGGCCTGAGCGGCTTTAACGATCTTTGCGCCGTGCTCGTCGGTGCCGGTCAGGAAAAAAACATCGTCACCCGATTGCCGGCGATAGCGCGCCACAACATCGGCCTGAACCAACTCTAAAGCATACCCGATATGAGGCGGGGCGTTGGTGTAAGCGATGCTAGTTGTGATATAAAATTTCGGCTTAGACATGCTATAGTGAGTCTATGCTCAATATATCGGGCACATTACCCGCTATAATTATAATTAGTTTATCTTATCATATTTTTATTAAAATTAAATGATTTTAACTCCTCACATCTTGGTGGGCGTAGCCATCGCAACCAAAGTCCAAAATCCGATTTTAGGACTTGTTTTTGTTTTATTAAGCCATTATTTCTTAGATCTTTTCCCGCACAATGAATATTCGATTAAGAACATCCGAGGCGGACGATGGTCAGTGTCCCTGCCGGATTTTTTAAAAGCGTTTTTAGATATTGCCTTAGCCCTGGTGATTATTTCTTTTACGGCGGGCTTCTCCCCGATGATCATAACTGCTGTTGCCGTGTCGATTCTTCCCGACGGCCTCACCTTGCTCCAGTGCATCTTCCCTGAAAATAAATTACTAATAAAACATTTAAAAATACATTGGGCGATCAACGACGTCAGCGAAAATAAAAAAATCCCCGATGTTATGGGGATTATCAGCCAAGTTCTTGTTGCGGCCATAGCTATTTATCTCCTACTACAACCACGAACTCTCCTCTAATTTCGTCTTTCGCTAATCCAGCTAAAATATCTTTGGCTGAACCCCGATAAATCGTTTCGAATTTCTTGGTCAACTCGCGGCAAACTACAATTTTTCTCTCCGTCAATAAAGCAATCTCCTCGAGAGTTTTTATAATGCGGTAAGGCGATTCGTAGAGTATCGTCGGATACTTCGAACTAATCGCTTCTTCAAAAAACTTTTTTCTCTTTTTCTTGACGGGCGGAAAACCTAAAAACACAAATTTATCCATCGGGAATCCGGAAATGGACGCAGCGGCGGTCAGGGCTGACGGACCGGGAATCGGTATGGTTGTTAATTGTCCAATTGTCCAATTGTTCAATTGTTCAATTAAGCGGTTCCCCGGATCGGATATCCCGGGCGTTCCTGCGTCAGAAACCAAAGCAAGGTTTTTTCCATTACTAAGAAGCTGGATAATCTCTTCAATCTTTTTAATTTCGGTGTGCTGATGATAGCTCGTGGTTTTGGTTTTAATTTCGTAACGAGTAAGGAGTTTTTGAGTTATCCTCGTATCTTCACACAAAATTAAATCAACCTCCGATAATATTCGGAGGGCGCGCTTAGAAAGATCTTCTAAATTCCCGATAGGGGTAGCGACGATATAAAGAATACCCATTTATATTACAAAACAACGGCTTGTTCTTTCTCTTCTTTCCGCTTTTTCAAAAAATCGCGGAGGAATTCAAAAAGAATTCCAGCGAGAGGAATAGCCAAGAGCGCTCCCATCAAGCCCCATAATTTTGCTCCTATCATCAACGAAACCAGCACCAAAACGGGCGGCAATCCGACGAATTTCTTCGTTAAAACCGGGCTCAAAATATTGCCTTCAATTTGCTGAATAATAATAAAGGTGATAACAAAAAACACGGCCTTAGTCCAAGAAGTCGCCGCCACCAAGATGGCGACAGCCACTGCGACAATAACCGGACCAATAATAGGAATCGCATTTAGAAAGCCGGACAAAAGCCCGAAAGAAACAGCGTATTTGATATTTAAGGCGTAGCATGTCACATAGGTCGTAACGCCGACAAATAGACAGCATAAAATCCTTGAACCAAACCAGCCGCTTACTTTTTTCTGAGACCTTGCCCAGTGACTCAAGGCGAATGCCTCATATTTTTTAGGAACCAGGCTGCCGATTACCCTATCTAAACCCTTTTCTTCTAGAGAAAGAAAAAGAGCAATGGTAAAAATGGTCACGGCTGACATAATTCCTCCAAAAATTGCACCCACAGCGCTAAAAATATTAGACGAAGCCTTGATTAGTTCCTGTTCGAAAATTTTAGTGAAAGCGTCGATATTTTTAAAAGCTTCGATGCCTAATCCCCGAAGCGGTGTTGATAGTTTATCAAAATATTCCGGGAAGAATTGAGAAAACTGCTGAATTTCCGCCACAAAGATAGGAGCAATGGAATAAACAAGAAAACCGATGGTGATAAAAAGAGACACATAAATCAAAACAGTGGCCAATACCCTGGGGAAGCGCTTCTTCTGTAAAAAATCGACGGCCGGATTGAATAAAACCGAAATAATCAGGCCGAAAATCACCCAAATTAAAATATCTCTTATTAAGTAAATAAGATAAAAGGTCAAAAAGGCTACAGCCATTTTTAAGATCGTTTCCCAGGAAATATCGAGTACCCTCGATTGATTCGTCATAATTATAACTTTAATATTTTCTCGAAAAGACTTTTGTCTTTGAACGGTCCCACCAGGGCTAAGTTGAGGTTTTTGGGCTGAAAAACGTCCCGAGCGACCTTCAAAATGTCTTGAAGGGAGACTTGATCAATTTTAGCATATATTTCCTTTGGTGTTAAAATCTTTTTTTCTGAAAGCTCCTGCATCCCGTAAAAAAGAGACAAATCATCCGAACCTTCCAAAACAAGGGCCGTCTTCCCCTTGATGTAATCTTTGGCCTTTTTCAATTCTCCGGCGGTTATTTTCTCTTGTGAAATTTTCCGATATTCCTTCAGAATAGTGGCAACGGCTTTCTCCACGTTCTTGTTATCCACGCCGGCTCGGGTCGCTAAAAATCCCGTGTCAGAGTCGGCCTCAGAGTCAGTTTTTATATAATACGCCAGCCCTAATTTCTCCCTGACTTCAATGAAAAGCCGGGAGCTCATCATGCCGCCTAAAATTACGCTTAAAACCTCCTGCGCATATTTCTGGGGATGAAAAATATTATACCCCCTCACGCCCAAGCAAAGGTGAGTCTGATCGGTTTCTTTAAAATGGACTAGCAATTCCGGCCGCGTTTGTCTTTCGACAACCTTTTCTTTCCCTCCGGGTTTCATGTTTTTTATTCCGGCAAAACTCTTTTTTACTTCATTAATAGCCCGCGCTTCCTTTATATTACCCGCGACGCAAACAACAGTATTTTGAGCAACATACTGACTCGCCATGTATTTCGCCAATTTCTCGCGGTCCATTCGGCTCACGGTCTCTTTGGTGCCGGCAATGTCCCAACCGGCCGGCTGATCGCCATAAAGCAGTTTTGACCATAAGGTGGAGACATAAGCCATCGGGTTGTCATAGATCATATTAATTTCCTCGGTGATCACGCCTTTTTCCTTGGCGATTTCCTGCGCAGGCAGAAGACTATTAAGGTAAATGTCCGAAACCCAGTCTAAAGCCAAATCGAAGTTAGTGGCCGCCACTTTGGCGAAATATCCCGTGCACTCTTCTCCGGTAAAGGCGTTATAAATACCTCCAACCTTATCCAAAGTTTCGGCAATCGTTATTTTATCCGGCTTTTTCTTGGTACCCTTAAAAAACATGTGCTCCAGAAAATGCGAGATGCCACTGACTTCTTTTGTTTCGTATTTGGAACCCGTGCCCACTAATGCCAAAACCGTCACGGCCTGCGTGCTTTTCTGCGGGACGGTAATAATCCTTAGTCCGTTTTTTAGAGTGGTTTTTTTAAACATTTAAACATTCAGTTAATTTGTCTATTTTTACTCTTTCTTGTTTTGCAGTGTCGCGATTGCGGATAGTGACATCTCCCTTCTCCAAACTATCGAAATCTACCGTAATGCAGGCCGGCGTGCCAATTTCGTCTTGCGCGAAATAGCGCTTGCCGATATTCCCCCTGTCATCCCAGGCCACCATCATATCTTTGCGCAAATCATCGTAAATTTTCCTGGCTAACTTCACGAGTTCGGGCTTGTTCTTCAAAAGTGGAAACACAGCGGCTTTATATGGAGCCAACTTCGACGGAAGTTTCAAGACCACTCTTTCGCCGTCTTCATAATAGGCGTCCAAAAGCGTAGCCAAAACCGAACGGTCCAAGCCGAAAGTCGGTTCAATGACGTGCGGTAAAAATTCCTCGCCCGTTTCCGGATCGCGGTATTTGAGATTTTGCCCTGAATTCTTTTCGTGATTCTTTAAATCAAAATTGGCGCGATAAGCCAAACCGTAAAGTTCTTTCTGCCCAAAAGGATAATCGTATTCAAAATCAACGGTTCTCTTTGAATAATGCGCGCGATCTTCTTTTGGAATTTCTATTTCGTGCACTTTTTTCGGGTCGATACCCAAGTCTTTCGTTATCCATTCCTTCATTTCCTTCTGCCAATACTCGAACCATTTTTCCCACTCTTTTTCTTCCACGAAATATTCTAATTCCATTAGGTCGAATTCACGGGTGCGGAAAGTAAAATTGCCCGGCGTAATTTCGTTACGGAAAACCCTGCCTTGCGAAGCAATACCGAAAGGCAGGCGTCTTCTCGTCGTATCCAGCACCTGTTTGAAATTAACGAACATCGCCTGAGCAATTTCAGGACGAAGATAAACGGTGTTCGCCTGTTCCTCAGCCGGGCCAAGGAAAGTTTTTAACATCAAGTTAAATTGCTTGGCTTCCGTGAATTGTTTTTTAGCTCCGCATTTCGCACACTGCGCATTAATATCAATACTGTCGGCACGGAAGCGAGTATGGCATTTTTTACATTCCACTAAAGGGTCGGAAAAGGTAGCCAAATGCCCGCTTGCCTCCCAAACTTTAGGATTCATAATCAAAGAAGCATCTAGACCGACCATGTCGTCGCGGCTTTGAACGAATCTTTTCCACCAGAGCTGTTTAATGTTATTTTTAAGCTCTATACCTAAGGGACCGTAGTCCCAAGAATTCGCCAAGCCGCCGTAAATTTCCGAGCCGGGGAAAACAAAACCCCTTCTTTTGGCTAGCGATGTGATTTTTTGCATTAAGTCTTCCATGGTTTTTATTGAGTAATATCGCCCGTATTAATCGCTGGAGTTTCCCCGTTTGCCACTAAACCCGTGAATTCATCTTCGCCTGTAATCTTGGCCGTTCCGACAAGATTGGAATTACCTCCATATTGAGGATTTAGAGTAATTTGGAACGCAACCGAAGGGGCCTGATCTAAAACGCCTCGGCCGGCCGCCATATCATCCAGCTCCCAAACAACCTCGCGAGAATTAGAATCAAACGTTAATCTTGAGTCTGTTGGGAAAATACGTCCGGTCAATCTTACACTATTATCAAGAGTTGCCTTAACTCTGACCCCCTTAACATTGTTATAATAATTTTTTGCCTGCCAAATAATCGTGTAAGTAGTCTGCTGACTGGCTTGCGGAGGATTGGGGCCAGAATTACCGAATACTTCATCCGCATAGTAGCCTTTCTGAATTATCGCGAGCTTGGAATTAACGTTAGTGGTAAACTCTTTCTGAGCCTGGCCGAGGAATACATTGTCTTTCAAGGTCGGATTTTTCTGATCGGCATTAGCGATAGCCCAATCATCTTTCAAATCAATCCAGAATTCAACTCTGCCCTCTTCTTGAGCATCCAAAAATTGAAGCTTGGGACTCTTACGCCAATCGAAAATAATAGAATTATCACCCGACTGAAAATCACCCAAAGGCGCTTTAATGGTTTGAAAGTCAAATAAGTTACCTTCCAGTTTAACTACTAGGAACTGATTGCTGAAAGCGTCGTTGCCGATATTTTTGAAAAAAATCTCGTAATGCAGGGTGTCGCCTGCTCTCCCCACATATTGTGAGCTATTATTAATCTGCTGGGATATATATAAAGAAGGCGTCACGATCTGCACCGCCCTGATCGTTTCTTTTAAGACGACGAACTCGCCGTCAATCCAGGTGCCCAGTTGCGCCTTGAATTGTTTTTGTTCGCCAACCTGGCCGCTTAAATTACCGGCGATCTTAATCCTGCCGCCCTCTGCTTTATTTAAAAGGCCGACGTCCCAATCTGTTTTTTCCAAGGATTTGGGTTTCGAACTTTGGAATTCGAAATCGGACGGATACTCAACTTTAATGCCTAAATTAGCCAACGGATAATCGACGTTGGAAAAATAGTTTAATTGAAAATCGATTTCTTTGCCCGCATCAATTTTTGAGGGGAGGTCAAACTCCAACGTCAAAGGAACCGAATTAACTCTGGCGTTATGGGAAGTTTGCGATTCGTAGCGAGCCTTAAGGTTTTTAGGCTGATAATTCAGCCAAGCTTGGGCCTTTTTTATATCCCCCTCCTTCCCAAGAAGCCTCGTCTTGAAACTAAAGGTCTGCTCTTGGCCCGGATAGATGCTTTCCAGAGTAATTTCTTTTCTTAACGACTCTTCTTCGCCAACAAGCGAATAAGCCGGGTACTCAAAAGTCAGTCTCGGGTCTTCCAGCCTGATATTGCCGTTATTTTTATACCTAACGGTATATTCAATTTCTTGCCCCAGGGCCACCTCCCCTGGAGCTAAAATTTCCAATTTTAAAATTTCCTTAGAATAGCTATTCTTTTGCCAAGACCAAAAACCAATAAGTCCCGCGACCACGACTAAACCGATGGCAACAAGAATAAACTTATTTTTGGAGTATTCTAATTTCATAGTGAACAGAATGTTCAATATATCGGGCTAATGCCCGTTATACGATTATTTTTTCAGTATACCACTCGCTGACGATTTTTAATAATTTCTGGTGGGAGGGAGTAATTTTCAACCTCGAAAGCATTGACCAGTCTTTTCTCAAAATTACTTTGATGATTTTGACGACGTCGCAGTCTATTCTGGTTTTATTAATATTACAATCGTGGAATTCCGGCTTATAACCAAGAATAGAAACGAAATTCCAAAAAAAATAATAATACACCAGTGGCGGGTAGTTAATTTTAAATTGAGGGTTGTTTAATTTATTAAAGATTTCGCTCAGCAACCGCCAAATCTCATCATCTTTCTCTTCTTTTGAAACAAAATTATCTAAAGCTTCTATGACTTGATGAATAATTTTAAACCTTCTGAGGTTTTTTTTAATAACGGAGAAATTTTCGATCGGGATAGCGTCGGTTAGAGTTTTGTGAGTCTTGCCCTGAATAAACTCGATTTCGCTTAGGCAAAAGATTTCGGCTCCACCTTTTAATTTTGACCCGATTTTCCTGATAGCCCTGCCTAAAACCTTAAGTTTACCGAAATTCTTGGTGTAAATCGTAAATAACCGGCTATCTTCTCCCCGATCGATTTTCTTAATAAAAAAGCCTTGAGTTCTATAATGAACAGCCATTATCGTTTAATATTTTTACCTTTCCAAATATAGACATAATTTTTGCTGATCAATTGTTATTTCGCTTGAGGCAATAAACTTTTGAGGAACGACCGCTGTCGATTCAAAAACCTCTGCTTTGGTTTCTAATAAAATCGCTTTTTTATTTTTAGCTAAAACATCGGCCAGTTCTGAAAAACAGGAATACCAAACCGAAATTTTATCCTGAGGCTTGAGTCCGGATTTTTTCCTCATATCTTGAATCTGGCGGATAATGTCTCTAACCATACCTTCTTCTTTAAGCTCGGCGGTAATTTCCGTATTTAACTTCAGGTCTTTACCAAAACTGATTTTTTTAACATTGATTTCTTCTTTAATCAATTCCAACAACTCTTCGCTGATTTTATCCGTAATCTGCAAGTCTTGAAGCGGCTGGCGAACTTTAATGCCTGCTTTCGCCCTCTCAGACAAGGCTAGGGTTACAATTTCCCTAACTTTTTCCATTTCCTGTTCCAGCTTCTTATTAATTAATTTATTATTCTCCTTCGGCCAATCCGCCAAGTGCACAGATGAAAGAGGTTCGGCCTCTTTCATTTTTCCGTAAATCTCTTCACTTAAAAACGGCACAAAGGGAGCAGTTAATTTGCTTAAAGTTAATAAGACGTGGGATAAGGTCGGCGCGGCCCCTTCAAAGCGTTTCCTTGACCTTCTGATATACCATAAAGACAAGTCGTTGACCGTAAAATCTTCAATAGCTCTGGCCGCCGCGGTTATGTCGTACTTATCTAGTTTCTGAGTGGTTTCCCGTATCAATCCGTTCAGTCTGGAGATAATCCACTTATCTAAGATATTTTTTCCCGCCCGAGGCGGGTCCGCTTTGGGCGGAGAGTTTTGGTAGGTCTGGTAGAAAGTGAAACAATTCCAATAAATCATAAGAAACTTTCTCAAGGACTCTCCTAATTCTTTTTCGGAGAACATTTTTACTTCGCCCGGCTGATTGACCGTGTAAAAATACCAGCGGGCGGCGTCGGCGCCGTATTTCTCGAAAATATCCCAAGGGTTGACCACATTGCCCTTGGATTTGGACATCTTTTCTCCCTTTTCGTCTAAAACATGGCCCAAAGAGACAACGTTTTTGTAGGGAATGCCTAAATCCAGAAGAGTGGCTATGGCCAAAAGCGTGTAAAACCAACCTCGCGTCTGATCAATAGCTTCGGAAATATAATCAGCCGGAAATTGAATCTTTTTACTATCGAAAGGATAGTGGGATTGGGCAAAAGGCATAGAACCCGAATCAAACCAAACATCGATTAAATCGGGCACTCTTTGCATCACACCTTCGCATTGTGGACACTTAAACTTGGCCCCGTCGATATACGGCCGATGAAAATCCAGCTCCATTTTTTCATTTTTAGGCAATGCATTAAATTTAATCTCTCGCCATTCTCCGGTTTTAATTCTAGCTTCTTTGTTTTCTTTTCTACCAGCTAAAATATTTTCCAAGGCGATCCCCTTAAGACTTCCTTCAAGAATAGAAATGGGCAACTCGTGGGAAACAATCAAAATATTTTTATTCTGGTACTCTTTATCTGTCGCCTCTAAAAAGCCCGCCATTCTTTTCTGAACGTCCAGTAAGCTTTCTCCTTCCGGTATCTGAGCTTCGATGGGATTTTTCTCTTGATCCAGATGTTCCCAAATCAACTTGGGATTTCCACCGTTAAAAATACCGACATTTAATTCCCTGATTCTTTCTTCAAAAATTATTTTAGCTCCGGTTTCTTGAACGACGATCTCGGCCGTTTGTTTTGTCCTTAATACATCGGAAGATATAATAAAATCGATATTTTTATTTTTAAGCAGGCGGGCTGTTTTTAAAACCTCTGCTTCGCCTTTTTTAGTTAAGGGATTGTGGACTTTCTCCGGCCAGCAGCTAGCTAAGTTCTTAGTGTTCATCGGGGCTTCGCCGTGTCTCATGATAAAATATTTATTGTTTGTGAACTTTTGATTCAATAAATCTTCCTTGCTGCCAATGACTTCTTGATGACGGCATTTTTTACATTGCCAAACCGGCAAGGGCGTGCCCCAATAACGTTCTCGAGAAAAAGCCCAGTCTTTGACTTCCTTCAGCCATTCGCCGAATCTGCCTTCTTTCAAATGAGCCGGCACCCAATTGATTTTCTCGTTATTCTTAATTAAAGAGTTTTTGACCTTCTGCATATTGATAAACCAACTCTCTTTGGCGTAATAAAGAAGCGCCGAACCGCACCTCCAGCAGAACGGGTAGTCGTGTTCGTATAATTCTTCTTTAAAAAGTAAACCTCTCTCCTGTAAATTTTTGATAATCAACGGATCAGCGTCTTTAACAAACATTCCTGCCCAATCGGCTACTTCTTTTTTGAATTTTCCCTCTTCGTCAACGTTTAAAATTACGGGCAAGTTGTTTTCTTTACCAACTTGCATATCGTCCTCCCCAAAAGCCGGAGCAATATGGACTAAACCCGTCCCGTCTTCAAGAGAAACGAAATCGGCCGCGATTACGCGAGGTTCGACCTCCTTGGGAGGTCGAACCTCCCCAAATAGCGATCTGTATTTTATACCCACCAGCTTCTCTCCTTTAAATTCTCTTTCAGCCACTCCTTGTAAACCAAGGCTATCTAGCCTATCTTTTGATAAAACCAGAAACTCGTCATTAAATTTTACTTTAACATAAGTAATTTTTGGATTTACTGCGATCGCCACATTAGCTGGAAGTGTCCACGGAGTAGTCGTCCATACTAAGAAATAACTATTTGCCCAAAGTGAATCTGGGCGAGCTGAATCTACGTGTTTTATTTTAAATTTCACATACACCGAATTGTCCTTAACACTCTTATATCCTTGGGCTACTTCGTGAGAAGACAAACCGGTTCCGCATCTTGGGCAATAAGGCACAACCTTGTAATCTTCATATAAAAGTCCTTTCTGATAAATCTGCTTTATCGCCCACCAAACGCTTTCAATATAATTATTCTCATAAGTAATGTAAGGATGTTCCATGTCTAGCCAGAAACCGATCCGCTCCGTCAACTTTTCCCACTCATCCTTATATTGCCAGACAGATTCTTTGCATTTCTTATTAAACTCGGCGATGCCGAATTTTTCGATGTCTTTTTTATTTTTCAGGCCCAGCTTTTTTTCTACTTCAAGTTCAACCGGCAATCCATGAGTATCCCAGCCCGCTTTTCGCAAAACGCGAAAACCCCGCATAGTTTTATAGCGGCAAATAATATCCTTATAGGTTCTGGCCAAAACATGGTGAATGCCCGGCTTGCCGTTGGCTGTCGGCGGCCCTTCGTAAAAAACAAAATCTTTCGCTTTTTTACGATTTAAAATACTTTTCTCGAAAGTCTTATTTTTCTTCCAATCTTCGAGGATTTTTTTCTCTAAGTTCGGGAAAATTGTCTCCATAATTCTACATTTTCTCCGGAGCAGAGATGCCCATTAAAGATAATGTATTCTTTAAAACTATTTTCGTAGCCAAAACCAAGCTTAAACGGGCTTGAGTCAAATTTTTGTCTTCAGAAATCACCCGGCAATCTCTATAGAATTGGTGGAAAACCGTGGCCAGATCAACCGCATATTGTGGTAGCCGCTGAATTTGAAAATCTTGAGCGGTATCTTCGACGATCTCCGGCAATCTCATTAATCGCCTGATAAGCTTTAACTCCATCGGATGCTCCAGTAAATTTGAAAGAGGTTCGGCCTCTTTCATTTTGGCTTTGCGTAAAATACTGCAAATGCGAGCATGAGCGTATTGAATATAATAAACGGGGTTGTTTTCCGACTGTTCCTTAGCTAAAGCTAAATCGAAGTTTAAATGGGTATCAGGGCTTTTTGTCAAAAAGAAGAAGCGAACGACATCCAAGCCAACCTCGTCAATTAATTCATCCAACGTAACGTAGGTGCCCGTTCTTTTAGACATCCTGATCTCTTTTCCCTCACGGATTAATCTGACCAACTGCATGACGATAATATCGATCTGTTTTTTATCATAACCCAGGGCCTCCGCCGCAGCTAAAATTCTCGCTACATAGCCGTAATGATCAGCGCCCCAAAAGAAAATCAGTTTTTTAAAACCTCGAGTAAACTTATTTTTGAGATAAGCGACATCGGAAGCCAAGTACGTCTCCTCTCCTCCGGCTTTAACCAGAACCCTGTCCTTATCATCGCCGAACTGGGTGGATTTGAACCATAAGGCTCCTTCTGATTCGTAAGACAGGTTTTCCTTTTTTAAAATATCTAAGACCGCGGCTACTTCTTTTTTTTGATACAGTATTTTTTCGGAAAACCAGATATCAAACTTAATTTTCATTTTCAAAACCTGAGGCTTAATCATTTCCTGAAGAACGATTTTCGCGGCGGATTCGCCGACTTTTTCCGGATCACTGCCTTTTATTGTTTTCTTTAATTCTTCGATATATTGACCCCGGTAAACAGCCTCTGAGTCGCCGATGACCGAGTGTCCTAATTTTTTAACTTGCTCGCCCGTATCATTAATATAATACTCGCGCTTTGCCTCAAAGCCGGCTTTATTTAAAACATTGGCCAGAACATCGCCGCAAAACCCGCCACGGCCGTTGCCCAGAGTTAAAGGGCCGGTGGGATTAGCAGAAATAAATTCCACATTTACTTTTTGGCCGCGGCCAATCCTGAGTTTACCGAAGGATTCTTTTTGCTTTAAAATCACGTCGACTTGTTTTTGCAGATATTCCTTGGATAAAAAAAAGTTAATGAAACCCGGGCCGGCCGCCTCGATTTTTTCAAATAAGTCTGCCCGTAAACGCCCGACTATTTCATTAGCCGGTTTTTTGAGCCGTAAGGCGATATTCGTTGTGTAATCGCCGAAGCCCTCCCCTTCGGGGTAAGTTACCTTAATTTCGTCTTCGGAAGCGGAGGTCGCCTTTTGGATTAGTTTAATTATTTCTTGCCTTATCATTATAAAAACTTAACGAATTTATTGTTTTCATCTACGAGAACATTTTTGCATTCAACCGGCTTATCGGCTAATTCAAAACCCATAATGACGATTTTTTCACCGCGTTTGATTAAAAGAGCCGCTGCTCCGTTGGTGCAAACTTCTCCAGAATCATTTTGACCGGCGATGACATAGGTTTCAAGCCTGACGCCCGAAGATAGGCTCGCCACTAATACTTTTTCTCCGTTTAAAAAACCCGCTTTTCCTAAAAGAGAGTGATCAACGGTAATGCTGCCAGCATAATCTGGTTTAGCTTCGGTCACGGTTGCTCTGTGGATTTTTGATCTTAAAAACCATCTCATAATTACTTTAGTTTATCTCATATTTATGATTTTGCCAATTTCGTGATAAATTGAAAACATGGAGGAAATAAAAAACAAAAGGGCCTCTTTCGACTACGAATTCTTGGAGAACTTCGAGGCAGGCATGGTGCTTTCAGGAAATGAGGTAAAATCAATAAACTCAGGACACATGTCACTCGTCGGCTCTTATGTTGTTTTAAAGGGCGGCGAGGTTTGGCTGATTAACGCCAATGTCGCGCCCTACCAGCCTAAAAACACGCCCAAAGACTATGCCCCTACCCGATCAAGGAAACTCCTTTTAAAAAAGAAAGAAATCCAATATCTCTTTGGCAAATCCCAGGAAAGAGGCTTGACTTTAATACCATTGAGGGTATATAGTAATAAGGGTAAAATAAAGATAGAGTTCGCCGTAGCCCGAGGAAAGAAAAAAGCTGATAAGAAAGAATTGATCAAAAAAAGGGAAACCAGGAAGGAAGTTGAGAGAGAGTTAAAAATGCGGGGGTGACAGGCTTCGACAGAGATCTTTTTTCAAAATCGGCAAATCCAGTATTCTGGAATCTGGCTAAACTTCCGGAAACCGAGATATGGCAACATATTTCAAAAACCTGTCCTCGCCTACGCTTAGTAAGCGGGACCATCCAACCTTAACTATTCTCGATAATAAGGATTGGGTGTCATAATCTCGAGATAGGCAGAATCGCTTCCGCTTCGAGCGGTTCTCCGAAAAGTTAGAAGCTAGAAATATCGGAATTTTGCCTGTTTTACATCCGATGTTTCGAAAATTAAAACAGACTAAATTTGTAGAGAGATTTTGATAATATTTCTGGACGGGACTTCAATGTCCCCACCTCCACACCTTGAACACAAGAATAATCGCCAATACGCAAATAAGGGCTAAAGAAGTCAGAGTTATCGATGAAACTGGAAAACAGCTGGGTGTTATGGGTTTGGAACAGGCTCTGCGCTTAGCTTATGAACACAACCTGGATTTAATCCAGGTGACCGAAAAGGTTGACCCGCCGGTTTGTAAGATCATGGATTACGGCAAGTACTCTTACCAGGCAAAAAAGAAAGAACAATCGGCCTCAAAGAAACAAAAAATCAGCGAGCTTAAAGGAATCAGACTGACCTTCAATATCGGTCAGCACGACATGGAAACCAGGGCCCATCAGGCGGAAAAATTCCTGAAAGAGGGCGATAAGGTGAGAATCGATATTGTTTTAAGGGGCAGAGAAAAGGCCATGAGTGACTTTGCTAGAGAAAAAATCGGTAAGTTTCTGGAAGTATTACAAGGATTCATCCCCTATAAAATTGAAAGGGAGTTAAAAAAAGAGATGAGGGGTTTTTCAATGATTATATCCAAACAATGATTATGAAAATGAAAACGAGAAAATCTATCACGAAACGCTTTAAAATAACCAAGAACGGCAAGATTATGAGAAGACTTACCGGTCTTGACCATTACCTGGCGAAAAAATCAGGCGAAAGGGGAAGGCGCGGCAGAAAATGGATCACGGTTTCAGTGCCCGAAACAAAAAAACTCAAAAAACTATTAAGATAAACCTTAGCCTTCGGCTAATTTTTGATTATTTACTATGGTTAGAATAAAAGGAGGCGTCACAGCTCATAAGCACCACAAGCATTTATTAAAACATGCTAAGGGTTTTCGTTGGGGAAGAAAAAATAAATTCCGAGCGGCAAAAGACGCCTTGCGTCATGCCTGGGAATACGCTTACCGCGACAGAAAGGCGAATAAAAGAGAAAAGAGGGCCCTCTGGCAACTCCAGATCAACGCCGCCTGCCATGAAGCAGGTTTAAACTACAGTAAATTCGCTTTCAGCTTAAGAAAAAACAAAATTGAGCTTGATCGGAAGATTCTCTCTCGGCTTTGCCAAGACAATCCTGAAATCTTCAAGAAAATATTGGAAAAAGTAAAAAGCCAATAAAAAACAAAGAACCTACTAAATCCTTAGTAGGTTTTTTGTTAAAGCGATATAATTAGATATCCCTGATTAATGAAACTTCGTTGCAATCATCAGGGAACCTTGAGCAGTTGATGCATTCCTGCCAAATTTTTTGGGGCAGATTAGACTTGCCGATTTTTTTAAAACCGCTGTTCTGAAAAAATTTTACGTTTTTCGGAGTAGTTAACATAAACAACTTATCTATTTCCATTTCCTTAGCTTCCCTAATACACTCTTTAACCAGCTGCGTACCGATACCTTTACCGCGTTCTTCTTTTAAGATAGCTAATGACCTTACTTCAGCTAAAACAGCCCCCTTGTGACCAGGTCGGTATTCCTTTCCTAAAACATGAAGAGCGCAGCAGCCGATAACTTTATTTTCTTTTTCGGCAATAAAAAAATCCCTGATATTAGTATAAATCTCGTAAATAGGCCTAAGCAGCATAACGCTCTCTTCGGCGTAAGTATCAATGGTTTTTTTTATTTTGGCTGCGTCGCTGATTTTAGCTTTTCGAAAAATAATCTTTGGCTTCATTTTAAAAACTTTAACATTTTCTGCAAAGAGTGGCAATTAATTACGTCGTTTTTCCCTGCCCAGCCCCGGCGCGCTTGGGCAATGCCGGGCCCTATCATTTTTAACTGACCCTTATGATGGGCATCGGTATTAATCACTATTTTGACTTGAGCCTCTTTTGCCTTTCGGATATTTTGATCGTTAAGATCTAATCTCTCGGGCCAGGCGTTAACCTCTAAAACAGTGCCTGTTTCTTTAGCGGCTTTTAAAACTTTATCGAAGTCTATTTGATATTCGTCCCGCTTCTTTAAAATCCTGCCTGTGGGATGGGAAATAATATCGACATTCGGATTTTTCATCGCCTGAATTAGGCGAGTAGTCATTCTGTCGCGCGGCATCTTAAAATTAGAGTGGATGCCTGCGATGACATAGTCTAATTTTTGGAGGACTTTGTCCTCGATATCAATTGATCCATCATTTAAAATATTCGCCTCGCAGCCTTTTAAAACGCGGAATTTTGATTTCTGTTTTTGGAATTTTAGATTAATCTTGTCGATTTCTTTATTCCGTCGTTCTAATTGCTTTTCGTTCAAACCGCGCTCAATTCTCAAAAACTTAGTGTGGTCGGCAATGCCTATATATTCATAACCCATATTCATGGCGGCTTGGGTCATCTCGGCGATAGAGTTAGTCCCGCCGTCCCAATCGGAATGAGCGTGCAGATCTCCCCGAATATCGCTGTAGCCGATGATTTGCGGCAATTTATGAGCTAAAGCAACTTCAACCTCGCCACGGTCTTCTCTCATCTCCGGCGGCACCCACGACATCCCTAAGGCCTTGTACACGTCTTCTTCGGTTTCACTCGCAATCATTTTTGGACCGCGGAATAAGCCGTATTCAGAAAGCTTCAGCCCCTTCCCCATGGCTATGCGCCTCGTTGCGATATTGTGCTCTTTCGAACCGGTAAAATACTGCAAGGCCGCGCCATAAACTTTTTTAGGCACCACTCGGATATCCATATCAAACCCCTCTCTGGTCCTCACCGAGGCCTTAGTGGTACCCTTGCCCCAGATTTTGACAACACCCGGCATAGAAACAAAAGAATCCATCACCAGCGATGGATTTTTAGCAATCACCAAAAAATCAACATCGCCAATCGTTTCTTTCATCCTTCTTAAAGAACCGCAATAATCCACCCTTTCCACGCCCTTGATGGTTTTCAGTTTTTCGTAAACTTCTGTGGCTTTGGGCAGAATCTCGTTCAATAAAAACCTTCCCTTGCTTCTTTTAACGAATTTAATGCCCTCGAGAATGTTTTTTTCCGTCTTTTCTCCGAACCCGAACAAAAGCGAGATTTTATGAGTTCTCGCCGCTTTTTCTAGAGTTTTCAAGTCTTTGACTCCCAGCCTTTGATAAAGAATTTTGGCGCGCTTTGGCCCTACGCCCTCAACCGCGCTGAGTTCTTGAAAATTAATCGGCGTTTTCTTTTTAAGGGCATCGTAATATTGCAGCTTCCCTGTTTTAAGATATTCCTCAATATGTTCAGCAATATTCTTGCCCACGCCTGATAATTCTTCTAGGGCTTTTTTACCGCCATTCTTGTAAACCTCTTCGATATCCTCCTCAAGCGTCTCTATGGTCAAGGCCGCTTTTTCATAAGCGTAGGGCTTGAAAGGAACCTCGTCCATCGCCAGGAAATTCGCTATCTCATAAAGAATTTTGGCGATCTCTTGGTTTTTCACCCCCACACCAAACGAGTTTATATCTTAAAACTAAAATTAGTTTTTAGAATTTCGCTCGCTGTAATTAATTATTAATCTTTATCCCCGCAACTAATATTGTCTTTAAGATAATTTTAGTAAAACTCGCTATGGTGTGGGGGTTCATGTTTTTAGAAAGGTTTTTCCGAAGGTGGCAGGCGGGGCGCAAAATGGTCTTTGAGAAAAATGGCAGGGCGCATTAATAATAAGGCAGAGGAAGAAAGTAATCCAAAGAAACTGACTAGGATAAAGACAATGGGAAACCCGAAAATGCTAGCCAATAAAGCGCCGAAAGCTCCGGCAATGCCGGCGGCAAACCCGATGCCGGTGCTTTCCAAACTCCAAGAAAAGGCCTCTCGGCCCTTATCAATATGCCTGGTAAAAATGCCTGACCAGGTCGGGATGACGCAAGCCATACTCAAGCCCCTGATAAATTCCAGGGCAAAAATATGCCAAGGCAGGGTGGCAAAAACATAGCCCAAAGGAATTAAATTGGCTATATACATCCCGACCACTAAAAATTTAAAATCGTCTATCTCGCCGTGATTTTTGTCTAACTGATGAGCAATGAAGGGCTGCGCGACTGATTTGGTAATCCAGTAGCTGGCCGCCACCAGGCCCACCATTTTTAAATTGCCGCCTTGGATTTGTTGGGTTAAAAAAATGGCGAAAATCGGCGCCATTAAGCCCCAGCCCGATTGAAGCAAAAAATCTGAAGCGATTAAAACCTTGATAACCCGGTTGACATTAACCATATTAATTTATTTTAACACTTATTTGCCGATTAATCTTGCTATTCTTTTCAAGACGGCTGATTGCAGTATTTGAACGCCGAACTTAAAGAAAAAAACCGCGCCCAATAAAGCCAACGCCAACTCAACCCCCCTGATGATAAAGACGAAAGCCATGGCAATATCCGTGCCCAAGCCCAAAGAATTGAAAATAAAAGATTGCACCGCCTCGTGGGAGCCTAGAGCGGCCGGGATGGGAATCAAGACCGCCAAGGAAGAAAAAGCGACGATGGAAACGATGGAAAAAACGCTTATTTCTTGGCCTAAAAATAAAAGCAGCAAGGAGGCTCTGCCCAGCAATATCAATTCGTGCAAAATACTTAAAGCAATGCCTTTCCACAGCGTCTTTCTATTTTTTAATGTAAAATATCTGAAGATTTCTTTCTCGACTTCAATCGCCGTATCTGCGCCGTTAAAATTTTTGGCGTTGAGTTTTTTAAGAAAAAAACGGATAATGCTTTCTTTCTTAATAATTTTAAAATAGAGGACGCCCAGTAAAACAACGATTAAAAGAGTGCCTAAAAAAACAATGAAATAAAATTTGGCCGGGATGAAAGCTACTTTTAGAATAAAAAACGCTATGCCGAAGGCGGCGGCCGCGATATAAACGGTGATTTCCAGGATTTTATCGATGATGACCGAGGCAATGGATTTAAACCAGGGAATGGCATATTTTTCTTTCAAATCGTAGCCTCTGAAGATTTCTCCTCCAAAAATCACCATAGGAAAGAAAAAAGCAATGGAAACGCCGGAAAGATAATATTCAAAAATCCTTAAAAGAGGAACATGATATTGCTGGCTTTTTAAAATGGTCCCCCACCGATAAGACCTGACCAGGGCCGACAAAACAGTTAAAAGTAAAATCAGCAAGCCGGCTTGAAAAGAAAAACGCCCGAGCGCCAATTTGATGTTCTCCCACCCCACGTGGTTGAGAATCCACCCGAAAAGCGCCAGGCCCACCAAAAGAGAAAACAAAAAAAACAGAACTCTTTTTATCATTTCGCCGCCCTGTTTAAGTCCTCTAATAGTTTCTTTAAATCAAGTTGATGGACCGCGACGGCCTCCTCAATGCTTTCACCAGGCGCCATGGGACAGCCGATGCAATGAAGCCCGTGGTTCATGAGAACCGAAACAGTCTTGGGATATTTCATAGCCACTTCGCTGATGGTCATTTCCTTGGTTATTTTTTGCGTCTTTTCCATGTATTTTATTATATCAAAACCCCGCCCTTTTTTAAAGGGCGGGGTAAAATCACTAAGGTTGAGGGATTTTGCTGAATATCTTTCGAGAGTCTAATTACCGAACGTAGGGTAATCCAAATCCGGTTGCCGGATCGTCGCCAATAGGCAAAATGTCCTCAGCCAAATTATGGAGATAATTCCGAGTAGCTGCAGCTGTGCCCTGCCAGAGCTTAGCAGCCAGCCCTGAAACATGAGGAGTGGCCATAGAAGTACCGTCAGCAACATAATACCCACCGCTATTCCAAGTTGACTCAACGCTAACTCCGGGAGCGGCAAACTCAACCTCTTTTTCTTCCACAATATAATCTCCATCATTTATTCCTCTGGAAGACCAGTCAGGAACCTGCTTTGCAACATCAATAGCTCCCACAGCAACCACTTTGGCGTTAGCTCCGGGGTAATCAATTGATCCTAAATCCGGACCGTCGTTACCGGCTGCGGCCACCACCAAAGCTCCCAATCCTACAGCATAATCAATCGCGTCCCGAATCAAAGAGCTTTGAGTATCACCCCCAAGGCTCATAGAAACAATCTCTGCTCCCTGATCTCCAGCATATCTTATGGCTATGGCGATATCGTCTGCCCAACACATCCCGCTGTTCCCACAGACCTTATAGGCCCAGAGGTCGGCTGCCGGAGCCACTCCGTAAATTCCAAGTCCGTCCGCTCCCCCGTCTGCTAAAATGGTTCCTGCCACATGGGTGCCGTGACCATATCCGTCTTGACAGCCATTTTGAACTCCGCGCTTGGTAAAGTCTTTGCACTGTTTAACTCTTCGAAACAAGTCCAAATGATCTTTATAAACTCCGGTGTCAAGCACTGCCACGTCTATTCCAAGTCCGCCGGAAGTAGGGCCAATGGCGGGATTGTTATAAACCATCTCAATTCCCCAAGGAGTCTGATCTGTTGGATAATATGTTCTTGTACCGCCGTCGCCTCCGCCGTTCTTGCATTCCGGCCAAGGAGAACAAGCGCTGGGAGGAGCAGTAACTTGATATAGTTGAACCGGCTCAACAGAAAGTCCCAATATTGCTCCCAAAACTTCCACAGCTTTAACTTGCCCCGGAGAAAGATCAGCAGTAAAACCATTGTCAAACTCATGATGAGAAGTTCCCACCATGGTTTGGACTAAATCCAAGCCAAAATCAGAACCAGAAATATAATATCTCTCGCTATTTCCTCCAGCCATCACTGAAACGCTTAAAATCAGTCCAGTAATGGCAATAATCGCAACAGAAATTTTCGATTTTTTCATATTTTTATCCAATTATTTAAACTCTACGACCTTTAATCTTCTTATTTTATTATATCTTATAAAACACCTCTGTCAAATCTTAAAAACGAGAAAGGGGTTGCTGATGTTCATCAACAACCCCTTTATAGTTAAGAAACTTAGAGAGCATAGGTGCTACTTAGCCCTTGGTAACCGTAAAGGTATCGCTGATGAGCATGGTGCCACCGGCTTCGTTGATCCAGACCGAAAGTTGGTAGATAGTTCCCGCCGGGTCTCCTGCCGGCAAATCGGCATCTTTTAGATTGACGTGCCAGCTTCCGGCACCATAGGCATCGGTCGTGAAGGTGAAGGTCTGCTGGGTATTGAACAGTCCAGGCCAATACTGGTAAGTCTTTACAGCGGCACCGCTTGTGCTTGCCCATGTGCCAGTCCTCGTCCCTGGTGCTAAGTCAGCCCAAGTGCCACTCATTAATCCATCGGGATCAATAGTACCCGAAAGGCGCACCACTAAAGACGATGGAACGTGGTCAGCAAAAATTTCTACAGTGGTACCGATAACGGAACCACTTGTAATTGTAAATGCTGACCCGCCAGCTGGAGGAATTGTATTTAGACTTGTACCAGTTATCCCGGTCCCAACTTGGGTCAGGATTAGAGTTTCGGGGTAATCTATGCTCGCATAATTTACATTAATAACCCAAGTTCCCGCAACGTTCCAGCCCGTGAACACGGGGTATCCGGCATATCCCTTTGATATATTTACCGTGTATACGGTGTTCGGATTCAGGCCGCTCATAGCGCCGGTGATGGTAACTTCGGTGTTGCCGTTCGGCTGGTTGACGATAAGCTTTGAGGCCGTGTCTGAGCCGGAAATATCTCTTGAACCGTAAGGCGGAACCGGCATAACTGCCGATGAGAGATTCCAGGGAACTTTTTGAGCTGTAGCTAGATTCCCCGCTGGTTTGGCCGCCATAGCTGGCACAGCCATAGGGATAAACAGACTAACCGCTAGCACAATAGCTAGCACCCAAGATGGTTTTCTTTTCATATTTCTCCTTATTTCTCCTTTTTGTTCATTTTTTGTTACCGGGCTACCGAATTTTACCATTAATCAATCAGTTTCAAGTCACTAAAATACCTCCTTCTCGCTCTCTAAATTTTTCTTTTTTCAATTAGAAAAGAGCAATAAAAAATAGCAGTATAATTCTGCTATTTCTCCTATTTGTCATATTAACACTTTATTAAATGTTTGTCAATGGCGGCTTCTCTAACAAGTTAAATGAAAAAGGCCAATAACCCTTTCCTGGACCCCTTCCTCCTCGAACGACTCATCTTTTCTGATATTAAAGGTTCTGGTCGCTTGTTCTGTTTTATCAACAACAAGCTCTATCCCTCTGCTTTCGATTTCTTTTTTGGCGCGAGTGGTCACTTGCGCCATGCCTTGTTCTCCCGTACCAATCACTATCGTTTCTGGTCTTTGCTCCAAAGCATCGATAATATCTTCGTCGTCAATAATATGGGATTCCTGTCTCGGCCAATCAAAAATCTCACCCTCCCAATTAATCCCGATGTCGTGTTTATAAATTTTGCCGTTAATAGTAATCGAACCGAACTTATATTCTTCAATCATATTAATGTTCCTTGTTTAGCTAATTTCTTTCGTTCATTTTTAGAAAAGATGCTGACCTTGCCGTAAACTCCGTCGTAACCCGGCGTAATGGAAACCTTCCCCTCCCTCACCCTAATAATCCCTTCGGCGATTTCCGGCAAAGTCGCGCCGATAAGATCTTGTTTTGATGCTTCCAGTAAAATATTAAGTTCGCTGCCTAATTTTTTAATCAGGTTGTTGTATTCTATGCCTACACGTTTACTTGCCGTGGTAACTCCCAAGCTTTCGGCGATTATCTCCTCTAAAGGAACTAAGCTTTTAAACGGGATTGCTCCATTCGGGTGAAAGCCCTGTTTTCGGTCAGCTAAGCTTTCCACCCGGTTCATGACACCGATAACCAAGGGCTTCCCGCAAGTCGGGCAAATATTGTTGTATTTTTTCGATTCAGATGGAGTAAGAGAGATTCCGCAAGTTCTGTGCCCGTCGTAATGATATTTCCCCTCTTCCGGAAAGAACTCAATAGTATATAAGAATTTTTTCGGATCTTTGCTTTTAATCGCGCCGACAATCGCATCATAACTTAAGTTCGTGTCAAAAACATTAGCCTCCCTACCTAATTTCCGAGGGCTATGGGCGTCTGAGTTGCTGATTAAAGCAACCTTATCTAAAGCCGACAACCGCCAGTTCATTAAAGGGTCCGAGGACAACCCGGTTTCTATGGCATAAATATATTTTGAATATTCCTCAAAACACTCCTCAATTGAGTCAAAGCCAGACTTTGACCCGAAGATAGAGAACCAGGGCGTCCAGGCGTGGGCCGGAACGATAAAACAATCTTGAGAAATCCCTAAAACAATTTTCGCCAATTCTTTGACGTCTAACCCCAGAATCGGTCGGCCATCTGACTTTATATTGCCAATAGAATTGAGGCGCGCGTTGATTTTTTCAACTATCTCTAGAGAAGGAGCAAAAATCAGAACGTGGATCTTCCGCACTTTATTGCCCTGGCTGCCGGCAGGCAGGTTTTTGGTATAAATACAGCTGATTTCGGAAGTTAAAACGAAACGGGTCTCACTACCTGATTTCAGCTTATAAAGTCCCGGCTCGGCTGGAGTTAGATTTTCTTTAAGGGATCGGAACCACTCGGGGTGCGTAAAGTCGCCCGTGCCCAAAA
>JBBTYF010000041.1:0-1153 GCA_038061935.1 Patescibacteria group bacterium
TTTGAAAAAGCAGCGGCATTAATTAAAGATCTCGGTTTTGACGGCATTGATATTAATATGGGCTGTCCCAATGGAGACGTTGAAAAACACGGAGCAGGCGCGGCGTTGATCAAGAATCCCAAATTAGCAAAAGAGATTATTAGGGCGACCAAGAGGGGAGCGGGGAAGCTTCCGGTTTCCGTGAAAACGCGGATTGGCTACGCCAAAGACCAGAGTGCCCAGTGGCTTAGCGTTCTTCTAAAAGAAGACCTTGCTGTATTAACTGTGCATCTCCGCACCAGGAATGAAAAGTTTCAGGTTCCCGCTCATTGGGAATTGGCGAAAAAGATCGTCAAGCTCAGAGATCGTTTTGCGCCGAAAACATTAATTTTCGGGAACGGTGATGTGGGCTCGCTCGAACAAGCGCAGGCTCTCGCAAAGAAAACGGGCTTGGACGGCATTATGATTGGTAGGGGTATTGTGGGAAATCCGTGGTTGTTTGCCAAACGATTGCCTAACATCAAAGAAAGGACAGAGGCCGTTGTTAAACATGCTGAAATTTTCGATAAAATAGGCAACCCCAGAAACTTTAATTCTATAAAAAAATATTTTAAAGGGTATATCACAGGATTTGCCGGAGCTAAAGATCTTCGTGATCGTTTCTTTAGGGCTAAATCAACGATTGAGATAAAAAAAATTACCAAAGATTTTTTGAAACAGAGATAGCGTCTCTGGAAAAATAACCTATTTTTGCTACAATTCATAAAAGTCGCCCTGGAGAGGTGGCATCGGCCCAAGGCCGACCAGCCTAGGGCTGGGAGTGGCAAATTTTTCATGTTTTATGTTTATATATTAAAAAGTGAAAGAAATGGTAAGCTCTATAAAGGGCTGACTAATGATTTAAAAAGAAGAGTGAAAGAACATAATTCTGGAAATTCTGAGTTTACGCGAAATAACGGGCCATGGAAGTTGATTTATTATGAGGCATTCGTGTCGGAAAAAGATGCGAGAAAAGAAGAATTATTTTTAAAGTCGGGCAAGGGAAAAGAGAGGATTAAGTATTTGTTAACAATTTAGTATAATTTTGGAGAGGTGGCAGAGTGGCCGAATGCGATGGTTTTGAAAACCATTAGGGTCGCAAGACCCTCGTGAGTTCGAATCTCACCCTCTCCGC
>JBBTYF010000042.1:0-4658 GCA_038061935.1 Patescibacteria group bacterium
AGGGAAAAATAAAACCCCTCGGACATCTCTACGTGAAGGCACTCCACCACCAACCCCAATCGTACTTGCGGAATCCCCGGCGCCGGCGGCAGTGCTGTCGGTAGTGTCGACGGCAAAGCCGTCGGAAGAAAAAAAAGGAGAGGTGAAAGGATCAATGAAAACTGCTCAGGATGAAAAAAACGGAAATACGACCCTGCTCAGAAAAGTGGTACTCGTCATCGACCGCGAGATATGTCCGAGATGCGGAAAAAAGGCAAAGTCCCCGCCATGGGAAAAAGAAGATGGGACAAGGGTCCCCTACCTGATTTGCAAAGGCTGTACTGATGCGCATAATCTTTACAAAGATGAGGCGGAGAACAATATTGTTGCCGGAGACACTACTATAGAGATCAAAGATAAGTTCGCCTGGCTATTGCCCCAGCTCGAAGCCATGCTCCCGGGACTCGTGGAAAATCACACAAGGGCTCTGGCGGAATACCAGGGACTCCACGCCTGGGCTATCGGTAGGGCTCAGGAATACGTTCGCGCTCAGAAAAAACCGGTAGAGATAGAAGAGGTGAGATCTCTTATCGCCAAATATGAAAGTTCGGAATTAACGAAACGACGCGACGCCGCCAAAACCGCATTCGCCTGGCGCAACTCGGTGGAAAAGCTCATACCCGAGCTTAAACGGAAAATCGCTGAAGCTGCCAAGAGGGCCGCTGAAGATACCGTCGCAGCTACCTCGGAAACGATTACGGCCAAACCCGCGGAACTTACAACCGCCGAAGTAATCGCCACCTATGGAGAGCCAAATCCCTAACCCTCCCAAGAAGTAAGAAAAGGCCCCTGATCACTAAGATTTAAAAAATCAAAGTGTGACGGGGCCTTTCTCATTGGTTAACTTAAATATGTTGGATTTCCGAAATCCAACAATTACTCTAAAATAAGTTTTTGTATGGATTGGGTATTTTTCTCATAATATCTTAACCAATTCGTAAAAAATTCTCGGTATTCTTCTGAACTTTTAAAAAACCTGCGCATAAAATCATTATCTATCGGGGAAGGAAAATTTTTAATCCCCCACCAATCTAAATGACTCGACCATCGATATTCTTTTTCTAAGAAATTTAAGGCGTTTTGAATTTCTAAATTATTAAGGCCATTTTCTTTCCAGTTCGGTTTCCATAAATCCAGGGGGTTTGAATGAATATAGCAAATCAATTGCAAGGCCTGAACATCGTCAACCACTCGAACTTTTTTGTATCTACCCTGAAACAATGCTCCGCTTCTTTTATATTTCGTATTAAAAAAATTAGCAAACCCTCCACCGAACTTTTTATGAAACTTAATAAGACCGCCGTCTATAATGAGAGAAGAAAATAAATGATAATGATTGGGCATCAAACACCAGACACCTATATCTATTAATTTTTCTCTTACCCTATCTTCAAAAATATTGGACAAAATGTTGGGTTTCGTAAACCCAACAGATCGGCGATCAAAATTGGTTACAGCTTTAACATCGTTAAATTCGTAAAGGTCATGAACGCCTCTGAAATAATCTAAGTCATCTAAAAAAATTTTTCTTTTATCCACTCCTCTATTATAGGTGTGGTAAAATAAAAGTTCCGACATTAAACTATCATACCAAAAATTGTTGGGTTTACGAAACCCAACAATCCCCCCCTACATTGATTAATTTGTTTTTTTATAATAAACTTAATGATAATGAACCCATTGATTAAAAACTTTATTTTTATTCTGCTTATCTTCCTGACTGTTTCAAGTGTTTTTACTATGTTTTCCCAGACAGCTCAAAATCCCCAAACCGTTCCTTTAACGGAGGTGGTTAAAAATATCAACGAGGGCAATGTTAAAAAAATCGTGGTCGAGGGAAATAACATCACCGCGACTCTTCAAGACGACAGCCAGGTAAAGGCAGAGAAAGAAACCGAAGCCGCGCTTTCTCAATCTTTAACCAACTATGGAGCGAACCAGGAGGCGCTGAAAGTGGTGGCAATCGAAATGAAACAAGAATCAGGCTGGCTCTCGTGGCTCGGCCCCATTTCCGCTTTCGCGCTTCCTCTGATCATTTTTGCCTTTTTCTTTTTCATGATTTTCCGACAAGCCAAAGTCGGCGCAAGCCAAGCCTTTGATTTTTCGAGGGCCCGGGCCAAACTTTTCGGAGCAGAGGGCCACCCCAAAGATACGATTACTTTCAAAGACGTCGCCGGACTTGCCGAAGCCAAAGAAGAACTCAAAGAAATCGTTGAATTCCTTAAGTTTCCCAAAAAATTTTTAGCCATGGGAGCAAGAATCCCCCGAGGCGTGCTTTTAATGGGTCCGCCCGGCACGGGTAAAACATTATTGGCGAGAGCCGTGGCCGGTGAAGCCCATGTCCCTTTCTTCCATATTTCGGGATCTGAATTTGTGGAAATGTTTGTGGGTGTGGGAGCGGCCCGAACCCGTGACCTTTTCAATACGGCTAAAAAAGCCGCGCCTTCCATTATTTTCATCGATGAATTGGACGCGGTCGGCAGACACCGAGGCACAGGCTTGGGCGGCGGCCACGACGAAAGAGAACAGACCTTAAACCAGATCTTAACCGAAATGGATGGTTTTGAAAGAGACACTAATGTGATCGTCACTGCCGCCAGTATAACGGGGGAAACGCCCGTATTAATTAAAAGGGGCGGGAAATGCGAGCTTTCGCCCATCGCTAAGGTAATTGACTCGTATTATCAAGAAAGTGAGGGCGACACTGAGAAAAAAACACCGGATCTTGAGGTGTTGGGATTTGAAAAAAAAATAAGCACGGGGGGAACAAAAAATAATCTTTATTTTTCGAACAGCGCTTTTAAAAAAGTAAGAAGCGTCTTTAGACACAGAGTGGATGAAATCTACGAAATTGAATATTCGGGCGGGAAAATTAGAACTACCGGTAATCATTCTCTTTTTGTTGCCACCCGTTGGGGATTAAAAGCAAAAATGGTCTCTGAAATGCAGCCGGGTGATGTTCTGCTTAATCTTCCCTGCAGAGCTAATCGTACTAATGACAAAAAAGAGATCAGATCTCACCAATTTAATGAGGAATTTAATTTAGAACTTTCTGTTTGGCAACCACTTTTCGAAAAATTTGAACCGATAAATCTAGCTTATCAATATGCTCTAGCCAATGTTTCTCAGGCTTCTCAAACCCAATTAGGAAAAACGCTCGGTTTTTCTCAAAGAACGATTGGTAAATGGCAACAAGGATTGTGCGGTCCGCGAGTATTATCAAAAAATTATTACCAACATAAAGATATTTTGCCGGAAATAGTCAAAGTAACCCCGGATCTAATGCGACTTTTCGGATATTACACCGCTGAAGGATATGCTAGAAAAGAAATAGATTTCTGCCTCAATAGGAATGAAGGGCAGAAAATTGAAGATATTAAAACCTTAATGAAGAATCTGTTCAATTTAGAACCGCAAAGAATTAGACATATTACTCCGAACGCCGTTAATATCACCTATCAATGTACGCCTCTAGCGAACTTTTTCGCCCACTACTGTGGCAAGGGAGCAAAGAATAAACATATTCCATCGTTCCTTTTTGAGGCGCCATTTGAATATTTCCAGGAATTCTTCAGAGGTTACTTCTGGGGTGATGGACACATTGATAAACAAAAAAGGGGCGAGGCCACTTCGGTCAGTAAGCAATTAATCCTGGAGTTGAACTGGCTTTTCAGAATGCACGGATTGAAGAGTTACGTCCATTCGTTTACGGTAAAAGAAGGAAGAAGAATAAATTTTGGGAAACCATTGCCAGAAACCATTGCTTGGCGATTAGGTTTTGGCAAAACGCAAAATCCTTTAAGTGTTTTGGACGAAAGAAAAAAAGGAAACGTCAATAGGGCAATTGTCAAAAATATTAAAAAATTGCCCTACGACGGCTATGTCTATGATTTCTGCGGTTGTGAAAACGAGGCCTTTTTCGCCGGAGAAAGTCCGGTGCTCGCCCATAATACCAACCGACCCGATGTTTTGGACCCGGCGCTTTTACGACCAGGCAGGTTTGACCGAAGAGTGGTGCTTGATTTGCCGGACATCAACGACAGAGAAGCAGTGCTTAAAATCCACGCCAAGGGGAAACCCTTATCTTTAAATGTTAACTTACGAGAAATTGCTGAAAGAACTCCGGGATTTTCCGGAGCTGATTTGGCGAACCTGATGAACGAAGCCGCGATTCTCTCGGCGCGACGCAACAAGCAACAGGTTTTTCAAGAAGAGCTTTTAGAATCAATTGATAAGGTTCTTTTGGGTCCGGAAAGAAGAAGCCATATCTTATCCAAGGATGAAAAGCTGATTGCCGCTTATCATGAAGCTGGACACGCCTTGGTTGCCAGCTCTCTCCCACGTGCCGAGCCGGTCCGCAAGATTTCAATTATTGCCCGAGGCCGAGCCGCAGGCTACACGCTGAAATTGCCCATGGAAGAAAAACATTTGAAAAACAAAAGCGATTTTACGGCCGACTTGGCTATGTTCTTGGGCGGTTATGTCGCCGAAGAATTGGTTTTTGGCGAAATTACGACGGGCGCCTCCAATGATTTAGAAAAAGCTTCGGAACTTGCCAGGTCCTTAGTTAAAGAGTATGGTATGTCCGAAAGACTGGGACCGATTGCTTTCGGAGAAAA
>JBBTYF010000043.1:0-4473 GCA_038061935.1 Patescibacteria group bacterium
AAATGATTGTGGTTTTAGCCACCGAAAAGAGGGCGGGGCAAAAAGCCAGAGAAGTGGCCGCAGCCATCTCAAAAGAATACGAGGGTAAGTTTTTTAAATTTTTAATTACAGAACATCCTGAAAATATCAGCGGGGAAATTCCCGGCAAGGGCTCAAATGAAAGCTGGGCCGGAAAGCGAGTCAAAGAAATAATCATTGACCCTCTGGGAATACCCTACGAAGATATTATCGTTTCTTGTTTCGATATCGATGCTCAGGTTTACCCGCAATATTTTTCTTGTCTTGCTTACTATTATTTAACGAGCCCGAATCCTTTGAGATCCAGTTTTCAGCCAATTCCTCTGTACTTTAATAATTTTTACGAGGCGCCGTTTTTTTCCCGGGTCGTCTCTTCTTCCAATGTCTTTTGGCAGATGATGCAGCAGCAGCGTCCGGAAAAAATCACCACCTATTCCTCTCATTCCATGAATTTTAAAACATCAGTGGAGATGGATTTTTGGCAAACTAACGTAGTTTCAGAAGATGCGGGAGTATTTTGGAAGGCGTTTTTATTTTATGATGGCGAATATCAAATAATCCCTATTCATTACCCAGTTTCTATGGACGCTTGCGTCGGAGGAAGCGCTTGGCAAACTATCATTAATCAATACAAGCAGCAGCGGAGATGGGCCTGGGGGTCAGAGGGCATTCCTTATCTTCTTTTCGGTTTTTTAAAAAATAAAAAAATAGCGTTCAATAAAAAATTTCGTTATTCGTTTTTAATGGTAGAATCTTTTTGGGCCTGGGGGACCAATGCCCTGCTCATCCTTTTTTTAGGGTGGCTGCCTATCTTGCTGGGTGGTTCAGAATTCAACAGAATGCTCTTATCTTACAATCTTCCCCAAGCAGTCCAAGGACTGATGACCATAGCCTTGGCCGGAGTTTTAGTGTCTATTTTTGTTAACACCTTATTGCTTCGTCTCAATCTTCATTCTCCGAATAAGCGAAGAACACTATTCATGATAGTCCAGTGGGTTTTTCTCCCCTTTTCTTTAATAATTTTTGGATCCTTCCCCGCTATTGAGGCTCAAACCAGACTGATGCTGGGCAAATACATGGGTTTTTGGGTTACCGAAAAGATAAGGCATCCGAAACCTTGATATTTGGAGTAAATCCGACTATAATACAAGATACTTATGCCTAAGATTTATTTAGATTATGCGGCTTCCACCCCTTGCGACCCAAAAGTGGTCAGGGCGATGTCCGGTTTTCTTAAAAAAGATTTCGGCAATCCTTCTTCAATTCATAGTTTCGGTCAAAGAGCCAGTATGGCCGTAGGCAATGCCCGCCAATTAGTCGCCGAGTTTTTAGGTTGCGAATCAGAAGAAATAGTTTTTACGGGCTCGGCCACCGAGGCCAGCAATCTCGCAATTTTCGGGACCGTGAAAGCCGCTAAGGTTCAAAAGTTCCAGATAATTACTTCGCAAATCGAGCACCCGTCTGTTTTAGAGTCTTGCCGCGCTTTGGCGAAACAGGGAGCCGAAGTTACTTTTTTGCCGGTTGATAAAGACGGCATTGTTAAAATTTCCGAACTTGAGAAGGCGTTAAAATCCAACACTGTTTTGGTTTCAATTATGTATGCCAACAACGAAATCGGCGCTATTCAGCCGATTGAGGAAATCGGCGCGCTCATCAAAAAAAATAATCCTAAGACTTTGTTTCATGTTGATGCTGTTCAGGCGGCGAATTTCCTGGACTGCAATGTCAAAAAATTGGGAGTCGATCTTTTAACTTTGAGCTCGCATAAAATTTACGGGCCCAAGGGAGTCGGCGTCCTTTACGTTAAAAGAGGGACTCCAATTACTCCCTTAATTTATGGCGGAGGGCACGAAAGAGGATTAAGGTCGGGGACGGAAAACGTGGCCGGCATTGTCGGTTTTAGCCAAGCCATTAAGGAAATTCAAAACCCGAAATCAAAAATCCAGAATATCCGGATCAGGCAGTTCAAGGACAAGCTGATCAAAACCATTCTGAAAATTATTCCCGCATCCCGTCTAAACGGTTCTCTGACGCAGCGCTTGCCCAACAACGTCAATATCAGTTTTGAGGGAGCCGAGGGCGAAGCCATGGTCATAGCTTTAGATCAAAAAGGTATCGCCGCTTCTACGGGCTCGGCTTGCTCTTCAGGGAGCCTGGAGCCGTCGCATGTTCTTTTGGCTCTTGGGCTTTCGGATGAAGTGGCGCACGGATCTTTACGGTTGACTTTAGGTAAATACAATACGGCCAAAGACGTCGAGCGTGTTTTAAAAGTTTTGCCCGTGATTATCCAAAAATTAAGAAAGATTTCCGGGTACAATCAGTGACATGGAAAAAACATATTATTCAAAGGCAATTATCGACCGGTTTCTTCACCCCAAAAATCTTGGGAAAATTAAGGATGCGGACGGCATCGGCGATACTCAGAACATGCGCTGCGGCGACGTGATGAAAATTTACCTCAAAATTGAAAAGAAAGCAGGCAAAGAGATAATCAAAGACGCTAAGTTCGAGACATACGGCTGTGGCCACGCCATTGCTATTTCTGATATGATCTGCGATTTAATTAAAGGCAAAACGTTTGTTCAAGCTATGAAGGTGGGTTACGAGGATGTTGCCGATAAAATCGGTCCTGTGCCGCCGGTCAAAGTGCATTGCGCCAAATTAGCCCAAGCGGCCATTAAAGGGGCTATTGAGAATTATCAAAATAAGAAAAATAAATCATAATTATGTCGCTTTACGATTTACCGCGATTAGATTTTAAATGGGCCGAAATTTTTAAATCGAAATCAGGCGGTCTAAAAACCAAAAAAAAGGGAATTTGGAAGACGATAGTCCTGATTATTTTATTGTCTTCATTTTTCGGCTTTTTGGCCGGCGCTTTTTCCGGATCATTTTTCTATTTACAACTTAAGGGGTATCTTGCGCCCGTGCCAGGGCTTCAAAAAATAGTTGAAAAAGAATACGTTCCTCAAACTACCCAGGAAGAAGCTATTATTAAGGCGGTTAATGAGGTTTCGCCGGCTGTTGTTAATATCGTTATTTCCAAAGATTTGCCCGTTTATGAGCAATACTACGTCAATCCCTTCGGCGAATTAGGAGATCCTTTCGGGATTTCCATTCCCCAGTACCGCCAGAAGGGAACCCAAAAGCAGGACATCGGCTCAGGAACCGGTTTTATCGTTTCTAAAGACGGCATGATTTTGACCAACAAACACGTGGTTTTGGACGAGGCCGCCGAATATACCGTTTTTACCAACGATGGCAAAAGGTTTCCGGCCAAGGTTTTAGCGCGCGATCCTTTGCAGGATTTGGCTATAATTAAAATTGAGACGGAAAAAACTATCAATACCCAGGGCGTTTTAATCCAAAAAGATTTTCCGGTGGTAAAGCTCGGCGATTCCGATAAACTGCAAATCGGTCAGACGGTTATTGCCATCGGCAATGCTCTGGGAGAGTTCCGCAATACCGTTTCCGTTGGCGTGGTTTCTGGTTTGGGCCGGACCATCAGCGCTTCCACCGGAGATTTTGTGGAAACGATCGACGACGTTATTCAGACGGATGCCGCCATTAATAAAGGGAATTCCGGCGGGCCACTTCTTAATTTAAAAGGAGAGGTCATCGGCATTAACACTGCGACAGTCCTTGATGCTCAAAGCATCGGTTTTGCTGTTCTGATCGGCAAAGCTAAGAAAGATATTGAGCAGGTCATGTTTTCGGGCAAGATAGTTTATCCGTATCTCGGAGTTTATTACGTTTTGATTAATTCTGATCTCCAGCAAAAGTCCAAATTATCGGTGGACTACGGCGCTTGGGTGGGGAGGAATGCCCAGGGTCAGAAAACCGATACGGCGGTGATCAAAGATTCAGCCGCTGAAAAGGCGGGTTTGAAGCAGGATGATATTATTCTAGAATTCAACAACGAAAAGATCACAGTTGACAATTCTATGGGCAAGCTCATTCAGAAATACAGCCCCGGCGACAAGGTTACCCTAAAAATTCTGCGCGGCCAGACGGAGATGACACTTGAGGTTACCTTAGGCGAGCGGGAGAAATAGGTGTAATAAAATCGGCTTTTCTTCGTCATAGATTAAACAAAGATATGTCTAATCAAATGAACTTAAACCTCGGCGTTTTGGTCCTCGTCGTTACCCAACGGCGCTTGGTTATGTTCCTGAATAAATAATTTACAAAAAACAAATAAATTCACGGACCTGGCCAAGCGGCCAGGTCTTTTGATTTTCATGGGCCGGTTTCGCTACAGCGGAATTAGCCCTAAAACGGGAGATGCGTCCGGCAAACATCCGGACCATCTCCCGTCCTCTTATTCGGCTTGATAATTTTTAAATTTTATGGTAAAAAAGAATGTAGTATAATAAACATATGAACGGTACAGGCAATTTTACCAATAAAGCTCAAGAGGCAATACTTGCGGCCCAGGATACGGCCAGAAGCCTG
>JBBTYF010000044.1:0-14063 GCA_038061935.1 Patescibacteria group bacterium
TGGCCGATCAAGAATTGAAAGGCGTTATCCTTTCCATTCTTAAAATCCGCAACCGCTTTAGGATTTTGGGCGATAATCGTCCGGACTGCATCTTCAATTTCTTTTTCGCCGGTGATCTGACTCAAGCCTTTTTCTTTGATGATATTGGACGGGTCTCCGCCGGTCAGAAACATCTCCTGGAGAACGGTTTTGGCAATTTTTGAAGAAATAACGCCCTGCTCAATCAAGCCGACGAATTCCGCAAAATTTTCCGGAGTTATTTTAAAATCCTTGTCGGCCACCGATCCCCCTTTTAGTAGCCCCTGCAAATCGCTTGTAATATAATTTGATGATAATTTTATCAAATTCACAATCTTATCGTGGGATAATTTGGGATCAAGTTCACTGACAACTTTTTCAAAATATCCCCCAAGATGTTTACTGCCAATAAACATCTCAATAGCTTCCTCGTCTAATTCATACTGTTTTTTGAATCTTTCCCTTTTTGCTTGAGGCAACTCGGGAATGCCGTGTTTTATCTTTTTTATATCCTCTGCTTCAAATTGTAGGGACGGCAAATCGGGCTCCGGGAAATAGCGATAATCATGAGCGGATTCTTTTTTTCTTTGGCTGACCGTTACCCCCTTGGCGGCATCCCAGCCCCGGGTTTCTTGAATCACTTTTTTGCCAGCGCTTAATATTTTGCTTTGCCGCTCGATTTCGTAATTAATACCGTATTCCACGGACCTGAAAGAATTGAGGTTTTTGATCTCAACTTTTGTACCAAGCTTTTTACCGTCGCTTACAGAAATATTAGCCTCAACCCTCATCTCGCCTTTTTCCATATCCGCATCAGAAACCCCTAAGTACCGCAAAACCAGCCTTAATTCTTCGGCAAAGGCTTTTGCCTCCTTAGCCGAGGTAATATCTGGCTCGGTCACCAGTTCCATTAACGGTACGCCCGCGCGGTTAAAATCCACCAAAGAAAAATCAGTAGCCGGAGGATGAATTAATCTGCCCGTATCTTCTTCAAGATGAACTCGGGTAATATCGATCTTACGGCCGTCAATATCCAAAAACCCGCCTTCGCAAAGAGGCATATCATACTGGGAAATCTGATAGCCCTTGGGCAAATCAGGATAAAAATAGTTTTTCCTGTCGAATTTGGAATGCTCCGGAATCCGGCTGTTTAAAGCAAGACCGGTTTTAATAACCCCTTTTAGGGCTTCTTCATTAATCACCGGCAAAGTGCCCGGATGGCCCATACAGACCGGACAAATATTGACGTTGGGCTGTTTTTCATCCGGATCATTAAAACAAGAGCAGAACATTTTTGATTTGGTCTTCAATTCCACGTGTATTTCCAAACCGATGGTTGGTGTGTAAGACTTCATTCAATTATGCGGTTATCTTTAGTGGTCTCGGTTTTAATATTGCGAGCCTCATTAACAATCTCTACGCCGGAACTTGTGCCGATAATGTCGGCCCCGGCTTCTATCATTTTGTTTACATTAGCTAAGGTTTTTATTCCTCCGGATGCTTTTACTAATATTCCCGGCGCTGAGGCTCTCATGATTCTGATATGTTTTGCTTTCTCATCTAATTCAGCATTATCCAACGGGTCTGCTGTGGTAGCGGTTTTAACGCAGATAGCGCCCGCAATTTTCACGAGCTCTGAAGCTTTTTTTATCTCTTCATCGGTTAAGTATCCCGAACCGATAATCACCTTGGTCGGTAAAATCTTACATATTTCCTTTAAGTCTTCCAACACCTCTTTATTTTTGCCATTTTTAAAATCATCAATTTTCATGACGACGTCAATCTCGTCCGAACCGGCTTCTTTCGCCTCCTGGATCATTCTCATCCTTGTTTCGTGCGGGCTTGCTCCAGTTGGTTCATCGATTAAGGTGGTTAGCTTAACCCCTGACCCCTTTAAAACTTCCTTGGCAATTTTGGTGTGTTCCGGCAAAACGCAAAAACCGCGAAAGCCGTATTTTTTCGCTTCCTCGGCCACCTTGCTTACCTCTTCGGCGCTCGCGCCCTTTTTAAGAAACGTCTGATCGATAACTTTTGCTATATCCATATTCTTAATTTTAACACAGATTCAACTTAGAATGAATTATCGATTTTATTTCTCCAAAAATTTCTTCGATTGATTTCTCCCCGTCAATAATATAAACGTCAGCAAACTTTTCAGCAAGCTCTTCGTAGTTTTGCCATACTTTAGTTAAAGACTCCTCTTTCTCGAAAAGCTCAACGCTGAAACGGTCTCCCTTAATTCTTTGCAAACAAACCTTGGGAGAAACCTTGATTAAAAAAGTTAAATCGGGCAATAAAAAGGGTTTGTTGATTTCGGCAAGCCATTCTTTATCGGCTATTTCTGTAGCGCCGAAAGCGATTGTTGAGAAGAAATAACGATCGCTAATAACCGTTGCGCCATCTTTAAGCAACGGAATAACTTCTTTTTCTAAATGATGAGACCGGTCGGCGGCAAAAAGCAGCTGCAAACACTCCGGCCGAGTTTTCCAATCGCCAGTCAATTGACCGCGGATCAGCCCGCCGATGATGTTATTCGTGGGCTCTTTAGTCAAATGAGCTTGGGGTCTTCCCAGAACAAGCTCTTTTCCGATCTTATTTAACCATTCACGAAGCTTGCTCGCCTGGGTGGTGGAACCGGAGCCGTCCAGACCCTCAAAAACGATGAATTTACCCTGATAAGGATTCTTGATCATATTCTTTATTATTTTTAATACATTCTTCGGCTTTTGTTAATTCCCTGCCCAAATAAGCAGCGTGATCAAATTGAGAAACCAGATGCTCCTGCAGTATTTTTTTATAAATCGTAACGGCATCCTTACCCTTAAGCTCGTATTTGGTCTTGCGGCCATCGATCAAATAATGTTGAGCTGTAATCTCTTTGTTGTCGCTTATCTTAATCAAGAAATAGCCGCTCCGATCAGCGCGAAACTCCATTTCCTTGTTGCGATGGTGCGTATTGAGAAGAATCTCGGCTTTTTTCCACGAATTTTCATAAATATGAGCTGACTGTGAAAGAATAATCAAGCTACCCGGTTCCAATCCGACTTCGTTCGAAACTTTCTCCTGCAACCGCCGCAACGCTAGAGCATTTAATAAATAGGCGCCAAATAAATCATGGCTTCGGAAAATGCAGGTTTGATAAATCTTACCATTTTTAACGTTCCAGGTAATCTGAGTTAAACAAGGCGGGTTTCCTGAATCAGCATCGGTAAAAGGGTTCCAAAGACCGGCCACCGCTCTTCTCGAATAAGGTGATTTTTTAAGCCTTTTCACCACTCCATCTATTTGGTCGACGAAAAACCTCATTTCTATGCCGAACTGCTCCGAAACGTATTCAAAAGCGAATCGGAACAGTCTCTTACCGTAAGTATATTCAATTTCTTTCGGAGTATCTGCCGAAAAAAATAAATCTACGTATTTTTTAACGTCCTCCTCTTTCAACCCTAAAAACGGCTCCAAAGAAAAATTATTAATAACAGACATGACATCCAAAACCTCCTTTTGTTTCAGTTCGTGTTCGCTCGCTTTAACCTCACCAAACTTCGTGATCAGATCAAGGACATTCAACCAGACATCGGAAAGCCCGCCTTCTACTCTAAACCCCATAATTTCGCTTGTCAGAAGTTCCTGTTTTTCCGTTTCATCCGGCAGGACTAAGGGATCGGCGAATCTTTCGGCTTTAGCTGAAAAACCGTTTAAAATATTCGGCAATTCCCCCTCCTTGCCCCGCAAATCGATAATCTCAATGTTTTTCCTAACAAGTTCCACCGCTTCCATGGGAATATTGGAATGCAAATAGGCGCCAGATCCTATAATCTTCCGATCTTGATCAATGCCATTTTTAAAAAAATTAATGAGGGCCTCGCCACTTTTAAAATAATCCTGACCACAGATGATTAAATGCGTTATGATAGGATTGGCCAAGATATTCTTAATCAAATAACTTATGCCGTCAGCCGTGTAAAGATTGCCAGCGAGATTATATTTGTCTTTGGGAAGGTTCTGGGCGATGAATTCTGTTTTGGACCATAGCGTGCAAATCCCCACGCTACTTTGGGGATTTCCGGTGATCAAACTTTTATTGAAAAACAATGGCCACATAATAATGGGCTTTCATTTTAACACAACAATTAAAAGAAACAAAAAGGTTCCTTACGGAACCTTTTCTTTCACTTTTTTATCTCTTCCAAGCCGGTTGAACCGAGTCCTTTTTTGCCTCTCTCCGTTTCGGAAAGAGATGCGACTTTTTCCCAAACCGGCGTTTCCACCTTGCGGAAAACCAGCTGGGCGATCCTCATGTTTTTCTTCACCATGAAAGGAATTTTACCATCATTAATCAGAAAGACCGTTGCTTCTCCCCTGAAGTCGGGGTCAATCGTTCCGGGAGCTCCGCCAAGCCTGATTCCTAATTTAGGTTCGAAATTGCTGCGAGGGCCTAATTCCGCTGCGTAGCAACAGGGAGATACTTCAAATGCGACCCCTATTCCCAAAAGCATGCTCTCGCCCGGCCTTATTTCTGCCGGCAAATCGCCGATAACCTCTTTGGTCTGTTTGTCCAAAACCCTGGAAGCAAAAACATCATAACCGCAAGAACCCCTGGTTGCTTTTTCTGGTTTCAGGCTGTCGTCTCTTAAGGGTAGCCATTTCACTTTCGGCTCCTGTAAAAGTTCTTTCAACCGCCGCCACATTTTTAACATCTATCCCTCCTTATTTTAAAAGTTCTTCTGTTTAAATAAATTTAATGTTTTGCCCGAAAAATGCGCCCCCGGCACCCGTAAGAATCGTCATTTCCTTAATTAAAGTTTGTGAAAAATCCATATCAACCCGTTTCATTTCCGTTCCAGAGGTCTTGGCTAATTCAAAAATATATTCCCCGCCCTTATCTTTATTGTCGTAATCTCTTGTAAAAAGAATCTTTTTGACATTTTTAGAAAGAAGTTTTTTGACGCAGTCAATACAAGGCGTGCCTAAAACATAAGCGGTAGCTCCATCCAAATCGTCCATGCTGTGCATAATGGCGTTCACTTCGGCGTGCAGAGTCCTTAGGCAATGGCCCTCAACCATTAAGTGCCCAACCTCATCACAGTGAGGATGGCCGGGTAAAGAACCATTGTAACCAGCGCCAACCAATCGATTGTTTTTATCGACTAAAAGACAGGCCGCTTTTAACCTGTCGCAAGTTCCCCGAGTAGAATAAAACAAAGCCAAGGTGAACCAAAATTCATCCCAGCTCGGTCTTTTGTTTTTTGAATCAATAGAATTTTCCATGGTTTTTATATAAAACCGCTATTCGATGGTAATGCCCATGTTTTTTGCCGTCCCCTCAAGTGTTTTCATGGCGGCTTCAATATCATTCGCATTCATGTCTTCGATTTTCTGTTCGGCTACTTTTCTTAACTGGTCTCTGGTGATTTTACCAACCTTGGTTTTATTGGGAGTACCCGAACCTTTCTCAATCCCGGCCGCTTTTTTCAAAAGCTCGGCGGCTGGCGGCTGCTTAACCTTAAATGTGTACGTCCTGTCCTCAAAAATAGTAATGTCCACCGGCAACTTAAAACCTTTTTGAGTTTTGGTCGCCTCATTGAATTTTTGGCAAAACTCAATGATATTCAAACCGTGCTGGGCCAAAGCCGGTCCCACGGGCGGAGCTGGAGTAGCTGCTCCCGCTTGAATCTGCAATTTTACGATTGCTTTGATTTTTTTCATATTTTTGAAGAAATCAAGGTTCTTGTTGAAAACAAGGTTCTTATTTTTTTTGCCATATAATTATGAGAGTTTTGGATTTTCTGAGTCGCGTGGGAACCCGGCAGAGCACAGGGTAAAGCGCGAATGAAAATACGAAACTCGAGAAAATTTAAATCTTTTTAATCTGTAATGAATCTAATTCGACGGGGGTGTCCCGGCCGAACATATTAACCAATACTTTGATTTTACCTCTTTCTTGATCGATTTCGGAAACCTTGCCGTCAAAGTCTTTGAAAGGACCATCGACGATTTTGATCGCATCCCCTATCTCAACGTCAATCTTATACTGCGGGGTTTCCACACCCATCTTTTTCTTTAAAATCTCGATTTCTGAAAGAGAAACCGGCACCGGGGTTGTACCCGCGCCGACGAATCCTGTAACGTTAGGCGTGTTTCTGACCACGTACCAAGAATCGTCGGTCACGATCATCTCCACCAAAACGTACCCGGGATAAATCTTCTCTTCGGTCACCTTTCTTTTGCCGTCCTTAATCTTGATTTTCTTTTCTTTCGGCACAATCACGTTGAAAATCTTGTCCTCCATGCCCAAAGATTCGATTCTTTGCTTTAAGTTCTTAGCCACGGCGTCTTCATACCCCGAATAGGTGTGAATGACGTACCAATTCTTCTGTTGCTCGATTTGTTGCTTTGGCATATTAGAGTATAAACTTTTCCAGTAATATCGTAAATAGGAAATCCAAACCGCCTAAAAACACGGCGATCAGTAAAGATATCCCTAAAACGATCAGGGTATACCTTATCGTCTGTCGGCGCGTCGGCCAATTGACTTTTTTTACTTCCAATTTAACTTCTTTAAAAAATGTGGAGATTCGGCTAATCATTGTTTTTTAAAAGACCCGTCGGGGTCTTCATCTCCCATAATACCAAATTAAGGAATCACGTCAAGCCCCGCTTGACATTTCAATTATTACATGATAATATCAGAAATCATCGTAAATATTTCAAAGGGGGGACAGAATGCCGGAAAAAGCAAAAATATTTTTTGCAGAAGATGACGACCTAGTGCGGAAACTTGTAAGACGAGTGTGCCTAGCTAGCGGACACACTATTGAGCTTGAAGCCACCACTCTGGAAGATGCCTTAGAGAAAATTAAGCTAGCTAAAGAAATGGGAGTGAATGTGGCTGTGCTGGACGGCAACCTAACTAAAGGTGAACGCTTAAAAGACGACGGCGAGATTATCGCCCAAGCCCTAGAAAAAGAGATCCCAGACATTATAATAGTGTCCCATTCGGCTATACTCCGGAAATGGGGCAAGAAAAATCTCACGAAGCCCGAGGATACAATGAAGTTAGGGAGCACCATTAAGGCGCTTTAAGAACAAAAGAGCTCGACCCAGGAAGGACGAGCTCTTTTTTTTATTAATTCAAAAATAATTTAACCGCCCATCTCGACCGAGTCAATATAATACTGGTCTGAAACCTTGGTTAAAATAATGACTTCCACCCAATCATTCGTTTTGTCTTCGTTATAGATTTTCACACCAAAACGGGAGCGGCCATCGGGCAACTTGTCCTGATTTAAAATCTCGTAAGTTTTGTAATCGCCCAACAACGAAAACTCATTCTTGTTTTTCTGCTCCACCGCGGCTTCGGTCAAATAAGTTACGGCGGTTTTTTCGTTTTGCTGAATCCGGGCATGCATGAATTTTTCCAAAACAACCTCGGCTGATTTCTGATCCAGCCTTTCTTCCAAGGCCGGAACCTGCTCTTTTTCAATCCGGCGATACTGCCAGCCCAAAACCCCGATGACTAAAAAGGCGAGGATTAGCGCGAAAACCAAAACCTTAACGATTCCTTTTTTGTCGATTTCTTTTTCTGCCATATGACTATAAGTGGTGTCGGACTCCCCTCAAATTGAGGGGAGTCCGACACCCATCAATATCGTTAAATATCCAGATTTCTAACTTTCTTAGCGTGGGCTTGGATAAACTTTTTTCTGGGTAAAACATCATCGCCCATCAGAACGTCAAAGACCCGGTCAGCCTCCCGAGCGTCTTCGATATCTACCCTCAATAAAATCCTGTTTTCCGGATTCATGGTCGTTTCCCATAATTGCTCCGGATTCATTTCTCCCAGACCCTTGTAGCGCTGAATAACCGGATTGCCTTTCGCTTCTTTCTTCATGGCGCCGGTAATCTCGATTTTATCCTCCTCGTTGTAGGCATATTCCATTTTCTTGCCCAGTTGGATTTTATACAAAGGCGGCTGGGCGATATACAAGTATCCCTGCGCAATAATCGGCTGGAAATGACGGTAAAAAAGAGTTAAAAGCAGGGTTCTGATGTGCGATCCGTCCACATCGGCATCCAAAGTCAGAATAATGCGGTGATACCTCAAGTTTTCAACATTAAAGTCGTCCCCGATGGATGTGCCCAAAGCGATAATCAAAGCTCTGATTTCTTTTGAAGCCAGCATCTTATCAAGCCGAGCTCTTTCAATATTTAAGATCTTGCCGCGCAAAGGCAAAATAGCCTGAAACGCCCTGTTGCGGCCCATTTTACAGCTGCCTCCGGCACTGTCGCCTTCAACAATAAAGAGTTCGGATTCTGCGGGAATTCTGGAAGAACAATCAGCGAGCTTCCCGGGCAAAGCCAAACCTTCCAACGTTCCCTTTCTTAAAACAGTTTGACGGGCCGCCTTGGCGGCCTTCCTCGCCTTAGCTGACAACAAACACATCTCAACAATGCCCCTCGCATCCTGCGGGTTTCTTTCCAAGAAATCAGTCATGCCTTCCAAAACCACAGCTTCAACGACTGATTTGACTTCGGGGTTGCCCAGTTTTGCTTTGGTCTGGCCCTCAAACTGGGGCTCTCTTAATTTGACTGAAATCACGCCGGTAAAACCGTCTCTCATGTCTTCGCCGGTCAGATTCTCGTCTTTCTCTTTAAGAAAACCGTTTTTCCTGGCGTAATCATTAAGGGACCTGGTCAAAGCGCCCCGAAAACCGGTTGTATGGGTTCCGCCCTCCCCGGTATGAATATTATTGGCAAAACTTTCTTCATAAAACTCCCGATCCTGGGTGTACTGAAAAGCCGCTTCTACGACAATGCCATCTTTTTCACTGGACACATAAAAAACATTCTGCTGAATAGGCACAGCGCCATGAACAAGATACCTGACATAAGATTGCAACCCTCCTTCGAAGTAAAAAGTATAGGGCTTGGCCGTAGCTCCGCGCTCCCGTTCATCAATGATACTGATCCTAATGCCCTTAGTTAAATAAGCTTGCTGACGCAAATGAGTCAGAACTTTTTTGGGATCAAATTTTATTTCCGGAAAAATTTCCGGGTCAGGTTCAAAAATTATGGTCGTACCGGTCTGATTGCATTTAATGTCTTTTTTGACAGGGCCTGTGGGCTTGCCCTTCACATATTCTTGGAAGTATCTCGAGCCGTCCCGGCAAACTTCAGCGCGCGACCACTTCGAAAGGGCGCACACGACAGCCACGCCCACGCCATGCAGGCCACCGGATATTTTATAAGCCTGGCTGCCAAACTTGGCTCCCTTATGAAGCGTGGTCATGACGGTCTCTAAAGCTGACTTCTTGGTCTGAGGATGCTTTTCCACAGGAATGCCGCGGCCGTCATCAGTGGTTTTTACCCGGTTTTGAGGTTGAAGAAAAACTTGGACGTTTTTGGCGTAACCGGCCATAGCCTCGTCAATACTGTTATCAACGCACTCCCAAATCAAATGATGCAAGCCTTCAGGGCCCGTTGACCCGATGTACATGCCCGGACGCTTTCTGACCGGATCCAGCCCCTGTAAAACATAAATATCCTTGGCGGTGTAGCCCGCTTCGGAATTAGACGATGTCGCTGATTTTATTTGTTTTGGCATATTTTTAGGATATCCGATTTCCGAACATATATCTGGAAATCGGATATCCAGACATCGTATTCGTTAACGCAGAATGGCGTTTAACTCTTCTTTTGTTTTGGTTCTTATTTCTTCCTGGATTTTATTTATTTCATCGTTCTTGAGGGTTCTTTCGGGAGACCGGTAGACAATTCTGAAGGTGTAGCTCCTTCTGCCTTTGCCGAATTTCTTTTCATCTTCGTAGCTGTCGATGAGCTTTGCCTCTTCAATCAGATTCTCGGCGAAATCTCTGACAATTTCGTAATAGTTGTTCAGATTAATGTTTTTATCGATGACGAAAGAAATGTCTCTTGAAATTTCAGGATACTTGCTCACTTCTTTATATTTACTGTTGATATCTTTAAACTGACCGGTAATTCTCGGGTTATTTGACCAAAAAATTCTAATGTCAGAAATTCCCATTTTTATCATGGCCAGCCGCTCTATCCCGAAAGAAAAAGCCCAGCCATTGTAAACTTCGGGGTCCAGGCCAAAGTTTTTCAAACATTGAGTGTGCACCAGTCCCGCTCCCGTAACCTCCATCCATTGGTCATTGGATTTAATTTCCAGCTGTACGGAAGGATCGGTAAACGGAAAAGAATCTACTAAAAACCTATATTCAGTCTTTTGGCCAAAAATAGCTTTTACAGAATCCGATTGGACATCTTCTAAATCTTTTTGGGTAATAATCTTTTGGTCTTTTCTGCAAATATATAAAAAGTCTATTTGATGAAAAGCCGGAAAATGCTTTCTGTCAATTTCGTCTTTCCTAAAAACTATTCCCGGAGATAAAGCGGCGATACGTCCTTCTTTTTTTAATCTTTCCAAAACATCTTTATCTCTCAAATAATAAGGCCACATTACGGTCATCTGTGTTCTTAAAATATCTTGGTCGGTAAGATAATAAGTGTCTGTTTCTCTTCTGCTGGGATGGTCTTTGGGCGTATTTAAAAGATCAAAATCATCTTCCACGGAAACTACTCTCGGGATATCAAGCAAATCAAAATCTTTAAATCTTGGTAATTTAATTATTTCGTCGGTTAAAATTTTTACAGGAGAACCGTTTTTTTTAGTCAGGTCCGGGAGCTCTAGCAACCTCTTGATTCTCTCCGCCTTAATATCGCTCCTGCCCTCCAGTTCTTTTATCAAATCTTGCTCTTTTTTATCTTCAATTACAATATTTTTACGCATAACTTTACGAAGGTATATTCTTTAATTATACTCTATTTTTAAGCTCAAATCAACCCCAAAACTGGGGATAACCCCGCCTCCTAAAACCAGCGGCTTAGGAGGCGGGGCCAGCTCTCTTGGCTGAATACCCCGCCCTCTATGTTAGTATTTATTTTCTTATACTTAGAGGGCGAGGGTAGAGAGCTGGCTCTCAATAAAAAAGTCGCTGATTTTGTTCAGCGACTTTAATTTTTACTTATTTGAAGGATAGCCCGGGTGGGATTTAAGAAACTCCCAGCCTCGGCCGACATCGGCATCAATCGGAATCTTTTCCTTACATAAAGAACAATCGTTTTCGGTCCAAATTCGCGGTTTCAGCCGAGAAAGAGACATGACGGGAAACATCTGAAAAAGATTATTTAAAGCAACCTCGCCCCTGTCGCAAATAACGGCCGCGGCTACCATTTGCCCTTTCGATGCCAGAACTGCTTTGATAATCTGCAGAATCGATGTACCGCTGGTCATAACATCGTCCACCACTAAAACATTCTTCCCCACGAGGTCTTTATTGAAACCCCGCCTTAAAAGGTGCTCGCCCGCTCCGTCTTTTTCAGTAAAAAGAGGTACAACCATTTTTTGGTAAGTCTCCCCCAGATAAAAAGCTACTCTTTGGGCAAGCACTGACCCGATGGGCGCCGGGCCTACCACGGCTTCTATGCTAGTGAACTTCGAAGAAACCTCATGGGCCATTATCCGGCACAAATTTTCAAAAATAACGGGATTTCTGTAAAGAATCGCTTTTTGCAAATAAGTACCGCTGTGCCCCATCTCCGCTAAAACAAAATGTCCTTTCAGTATCGCCCCGCATTCGTTAAAAATCTCCTCAATTTTACCGCCCATTTATCCTCCTTCATGTTTCTTGGATTCTTGCCACTCTTTGTATTTTTCTTCGCCCAGACATTCTCTAGCCATTGGACACCAATCGGCGCAATCTTGCATTTCGCGGTAAACCCACGCTCCGCAACCGGGACATTCCACTCTTAAGGATGGCGGCCAAATCTCAACGATCTTTCCGCACTTAAAACAAGTAAATTCAATATCTTCGGGTCCCTTGATAATATTATCCTGCCCAGGGCACTTATCCATTTTTTAACTCCTTTTCCTTGTTTTTAAATAGCCACCCATACATTACAAAAACCCCAAAAAAAAACAAGCCCTGTAGTCGTTTGACTAGCAGGGCTTTGTTTACTATTTTACCCAGGGTTTCGCCGCTTCCAAAAACCGACGGACTTTTTCCAGGTCAAAGACTTTGTCGTCTTGGGACCTTAATAGTGTCTCGGCATCGATCCAAATCGGACCAGAGGCGACTTTAGAAATTCTCTCCATCTCTCGCTGCAAATTATCCGGGGAAAGTCCGCCGGCATAACCGCAATATTTATTAGGAAATTGATACGGCCATTCCTTTGGCAATAATCCAATCCCGCCGGACTGGTCAAATAAGGGGAATGTCCGAATACCCAAACTTTTGGACATAGCAAAGAAGATTTTCTCGTTTGCCCCGTCCAATTGGAAAATAATGGGCGTAGAGGGAAGATATTGTTTGATAAGCGCGGCGAATTTCCGATCGTTAACCCGGTGATTCTCGGCGTGGAAATTTAGCTGGAAACGGCCGAACATCTTACTCATATATCCGAACTCATCGAAAAAAGTAGGCATTCCGAGGCATAAATTCCGCACCCACGCTCCGCATAAGTGGCCCGATAGAGCAAACCGCTCTTGCCGCCACACAATATATAACTCCTCCAACCAATCCTTAGATGGAAACCTCTTGCCTCCTTGTTGTGTTTTTGATAACAGTATGCCGAATTCAACGAAAGGATACTCTCTGGCGATCGAAATCAGTTCTTCCGGCCGGACACTGTCGTCTGCCCCGGTAACGGTAACCACCCTTACAATCTTTTTCGTTTCCTCAACCATTTTAATGTACTACCTCCTCTTTATTTCGTACGTTCTTTTTACAGCAAAACGCAAAAAAAACAAGCCCTCACGGGCTAAAAATATCTGGCGGGGACGACGAGACTCGAACTCGCAACCCTTGGCTCGACAAGCCAATGCTCTAACCAATTGAGCTACGTCCCCATGTGCCGGAGGCGAGAGTCGAACTCGCAACCACTGGCTTATGATGCCATTGCTCTGCCATTGAGCTACCCCGGCATAGCCAACCCCTCAACCCAACCATTAATTTTTCTTCTTAACCGAGTTCCGCGACGGATTTTCATCCTTATCGTTCCATAATATACACTACCCTTAGGATAAACTTTTTTCAACTTACTTTTTATTAAAATCGTTTTGGTAAATTGATCTAATGGCAACCTTGTCAATTTAGACCAATAATTTTCAATTTCCCTTATTCGATGCTTATGCATTCTATTGATCCTGACCTGAATTACAATCTGATTGCTTGATAAGCCACAAATTTCTTTAAACCACCTCTTCATTAAAAGAACCATTTTAGCGTCTGAGTTGGAAAAACTTACTTCGTCACTATTTGGAGAGGTTACGCCCTCGCTCCAATACATCGCTATCCCAGCAATAAATAAATCCCTTTTATTAACAATGCCAATTTCTTGCAGACCGTCTTTTCTTAATCTGTTTACTTGTTCCAGCCTTTCTCCCCTTATTCTTTCCAAAAATTTCATTCTTCCCTTATAACTACCGGATCTTTGCCTTTTTGCTAATCTTTCGATATGCGTTGGTGTAAGTTTAATATCTCGACACCAAAGACTCACCGTACTTTTGGGTATATTTAAATTTTCGGCAATTTCGTTTATGCTTTTTCCTTTTTGGCGCAATTTTAGCGCCCTATTTTTCTCTATTGTTCTGGCCATAGACCCACGATTATGAGTATTATTTAATCATACCGTGGGTCTAAAAAATTGGCGATGAACATATTCTTGTTGCGGGGCCAGGAATTGCACCTGGGCTTCGGGCTTCTTTAGTGTTAGCCACTTGTTACCAAGTGGAACGGACTATACCATCTTCCTTAAATTAAGGAAGTTCCCATTATAGTCTCTGAACCTTCCGAACACATAAAGTATCGTATGCTTCGGCTTGGCTGCTGATTGTCCTATTCTATAGGAGTTCCCAGCAATTTCGGGAATTTTCCGCAGAGCATTACTGCTCAGGGTCACAAAATTAATTTATGAGACCCGCGACCTACTACTGGTCCACCCCGCTATGTTAAGTACACCAT
>JBBTYF010000045.1:0-1755 GCA_038061935.1 Patescibacteria group bacterium
AATTTCTGATCATCAGCGGTATTGCTTACCCAAACATAAGCGCCAGTACCCGGGTCAGAAGGTGTTTTGGGCATATAAGTGCTGATAGCGGGGGGGAAAGGAGCGCCAGAGCTGGTCAGATAAGCGTCGTTGGTGCCGTAGTACATTTCTTGAGCGCTGATAATTTGGCGCATGTCAGCTTTTCTGACGGCATCCCGGGCAGATTTCCTGGCTCCGCCCATAGAAACCAAAACAATGGAAGATAAAATTCCGATAATGGCAATCACCACCAATAACTCGATTAAGGTGAAACCCTTCGACTTGCTCAGGGCAAGCCCTTTCTTTTTAATAAATAATTGTGGCATATTTTAGTAAATTTTTAATTTTCTTGTAATCGACCTTTACCCTGTTAAATGCCGCTTTGCGGCAATTTCGCTAAAGGCGAAATTATTTAATAGGGTGAAATTTTTAACCAACTACCTGTATTCTAACATATTTCAAGTCAAGATGGGATGTGGATATCCCCAAGGTTAGAAACTGCTTATTTTGTAAAGAGGCAGGAGCACAGCGCCCATCAAGCCGGCAACTATCCCCCCCAAGAGAATCACCATGACCGGCTCCAAGATGCTTAAAAGATTATCGACCGATCTTTCCACTTCTTTGCTGTAAAAATCAACCACGCTCATTAAGCTTTGGTCGAGAGTCCCAGTTTTTTCCCCCACCGCCACCATTTGGGTTAAAATCGGCGGGAATGCCTCGGGATGCCGCACTAAAATCTTGCTCATATTTTCGCCCCGGACAACCTCTTCTTTAATTTCAAAAACAATCTGCTGATAAACGTCGTTACCCACGATTTCGGCGGTAATTTCCAAAGATTGGGCGATGGGGATACCGCCGCTGATTAAAGTTGAAAGATTTTCAGCAAAACGAGAAAGGTAAATCATTCTTAAAAAAGAACCGACAAAAGGTATGCGTAAAATAATTCTATCTTTAATCTTTTTGCCTTCACCGGTCCGAATGTAGCGGACGAGAATTATTCCCCCGCCAATTGACAGTAAAAATACGAGCCAGCCCCAAGCCTTCGTAAAATTAGAAAGGGCGATGACCATTTTTGTAATCGCGGGCAAATCCTGGTCCATTTCAGAAAAAACCTTGGTCATGTTCGGAATAACAAAATACATCATCATGACCAAAACACCGACGACGACCACTAAAATCAGGGCCGGATAAATCATCGCTCCCTGGATTTTAGAATTAAGGTGGTAATCGCGCTCCAGATGGTCGGCCAGATAAGTCAAACTTTCGGCAAGGCTGCCCGAAGCCTCGCCGGCTTTAACCATGCTCACGTAAAAACTGGAAAAAAGCTTGGGATAAATCGACAGCGCTTGAGAAAAACGGGTGCCTCCCTCCACTTCCTGGGAAATCATTAAAATCTTCTCTTTTAATCCCGGGTTCTTGGTTTGATCGGCGATTGAATGAAGCGACTGGACAAGCGAAATTTTAGATTTAAACATCAAAGACAGCTGGCGAGAAAAATTAACAATGTCTTTTTTGGAAATCCTCTCAAAAAGATTTATCTTTTTTGCGTAAAAAGGCTTGGCTGACGCTTGTTCTAAGAAAGTAACAAATAAACCGTGTCCTTGTAAAAGAACAACAGCCGCCTCTTTTGAGGAGGCCTCTACTATGCCAGTTTGCGCCTCGCCTTTTTTGGACCTCGCTTGATAATTAAATTTCATGTAATAAAAATTTAATTTCTAGGGGTCCCCGATTTATTGG
>JBBTYF010000046.1:0-17765 GCA_038061935.1 Patescibacteria group bacterium
CTGATTAAGGGCGTTTGTAAGCATCTTTCTCAAATAGACAAGATCATCGAAAAAGCGGCTCCGGAGTGGCCTTTGGATCAGATCACGATTGTTGACCGGAATGTTTTGAGAATCGGGCTTTTTGAGCTTCTATATAGTAATAAGGAAGAGGTGCCTCCTAAGGTCGCCATTAACGAAGCCATTGAGTTGGCCAAAACCTTTGGCGGAGAAAGCTCCGGCAAGTTTATCAACGGAGTTTTGGGGACTGTTTTCAAAGAGATTGAGCCGAGCGAAACCCCGCCCCCTAAGCCGCTAAAAGTTTAGTAAAATTTAATAAAATTAATTTCCTGCCCAATTTGCTTTTTGCTGATTTCAAACAGCATAGGGGGCGGGGTGCTCACTACGTTCACATGCCTAAGGTGTCAAAACAACTCAATCCGGATATTGAGAAAAAATTTAATGCTCTCGAAAAAGCGCTGAAAATTAAGTTTAAAAAAAGGGACTTATTGATCCAGGCGTTTATTCACCGTTCTTTTTTAAACGAGAATCCCGACTTTCATCTTTTTCATAATGAAAGGCTCGAGTTTTTGGGCGACGCGGTTTTGGAATTGGTCGTGACACAGTACCTCTTTTTAAAATATCCCGAAAAGCCCGAGGGCGAGCTGACCGGCTGGCGGGCGGCGTTGGTTAATGCTAAGATACTCGCGCAGATTTCCCAGGAGGTGGGTTTTAATGACTTTCTTTTATTAAGCAAGGGTGAGCAAAAAGAGCTTGGCAAGGCCCGGCAGTATATTCTGGCCAACACCTTTGAGGCCTTCATCGGCAGTCTTTATTTAGACAAAGGCTACGAGGCTTGCCAGAAATTTATTAACAAATATTTATTGAAAGAACTGCCGCGTATTATTGAAGGACATCTTTTCAAGGATGCTAAATCCTATTTTCAGGAACAGGCCCAGGAAATTGCGGGAGTCACCCCTACTTACAGAATTATGAAAGATTGGGGGCCCGACCACGCCAAGCACTTTATCGTCGGTGTTTTTTTGAAAGACGGATTGGTGGCTGAGGGCGGAGGTTCTTCCAAGCAGGAAGCGGAAGTGGCGGCCGCCCAAAAAGCCCTTGCAATAAAAAAATGGTAGTATCGCTCAAGTCCTATCTTTTCTTCGCGCTTTACCCTAAAGGGCTCCGACACGTCTCAGAAAATCCAGGACTCTCGCTTTACATTAATAGAATTTTGTGTATACTATATTATTATGTTAGTTTTTCGTTTATTTCGCGTCGGTAAAAATAATCAGCCTTCTTTCAAGATAGTGGTGACTGACAAAAGAAACTCCTCAAAGGGGGGCCGTTTTGTGGAACAGGTCGGTTTTTACAACCCTGTGACCAAAGAGAAGACTTTGAACAAGGAAAGGATTCAATATTGGCTCAAGCAAGGCGTTCAGCCTTCGCCCACTCTGCATAATTTCTTTATCAAAGAGGGGATTTTAGAAGGCAAAAAGATCTCTGTACACAAGAAATCAAAGAAGGCGCCGGTTGCTGCTCCCGCCTCCGCTGGAGCTGCGGCGGGCAAGCCGACCGAAGTCGCGCCGCCCGTTGAGGCCGAGCCTCAACCAGTCGAAGTTCCGAAAACCGAGTAGGGCCTGTAGTTCAGTTGGCTAGAACGCCTCATTTGCAATGAGGAGGTCGCCGGTTCGAGTCCGGCCGGGTCCACTGCTTAAACCGATCGTTAAAAATTTAGGGGAAAAGGAGGTCAACAAAATGGATCGCGGATTTCTTAGGGTACTGGCAATAGTTGTTACAATCGCTGTGGCAATTCTTGTTACGCTGATTATCATCCATCCCGATATTTATTTAGGAGATAAAGTATTTGCCGGTTCATTATTTGCTCTTTTTGTCCTTCTGATAAAAGATATCCTGACCGGTAAATTTTGGGATTACGAACATAAAAAGGAAAAACCCAAGGACGGTTGAAAACAAAGGAATGAAACAGGGAGGTGTTTCATGGAAAAGAGCGATGTTATTGTTCTGTTCGTCCTGATTGCTATGGGCTTGTTGGCGATAATCTCAGTAGTAAATAATGTTAACGGCGGATAGGCGCAATAAAAAGGGTCATTTATAAAGAGTGGCCCTTTCCTTTTTCTCCGAATTTGCCGCTACTCTGGTTCAGGGTTATCCACAGGGGATGGCTTTTTTGTTTACTCTAGGGAGGGTATAATACACTAATCTCTAAACTAGGTAGTGAAAATTGGACTTGCTTCGCAAATAAAAATTTGTCCAATTTCTACTACCTGGAAAGGTCGAAAAGTTAGTTTATTAATAAAATCACTAATAATATGATTTTAGATTGGTATTCAGTCACCGTTGAAGCCTTACAAAATCTTTGGCAAGGATTCGTGGAATTCGCTCCGGCCCTGATCGGCGCCATCATTGTTTTTGTCGTCGGCTGGGTTATCTCTGTTTTTCTGGGCAAATTGGTTGCCGAAATCTTAAGGAAAATAAGATTCAACCAGATATTCGAAAAAGGGAACTGGGATGAAGCTTTAGCTAAGGCCGACATCAAAGTGGACGCTTCAGCTTTCATCGGCGCCATTATCAAATGGGTTTTCGCCATCGTCTTTTTGATGGCTGCGGTGGAAGTTTTGGGTCTGAAAGGCTTTGCCGGCTTTTTGAGCAACGTCTTAGGATATTTGCCCAACGTCATAGTTGCAGCCTTTATCTTAGTGGTAACGGTTATTATCACCGATATCCTGGAAAAGGTCGTTAGAGCAGCAGTAGAGTCAATTAAGGTAGGGTATGGCCAAGTAGTCGCCGCAATCATCAGATGGTCAATTTGGATTTTCGCCATTTTAGCTATTTTGATTCAATTAAAGGTGGCTCCTTCCTTGATTCAAACCTTATTCACCGGCTTAATCGCGGTGATCGTTATTTCAGCCGGTCTCGCTTTCGGTCTTGGCGGGAAAGAGATTGCCACGGACGTTTTGCGGGATTTGTACAAGAAACTAAAGAGTTAATTGAGATTATTAACATCGTTCTTTACTTCCCCGCCCTCTAAGCTGTCTGAATGTGTTTCAAATATTGGAATTAGGAAATTTCCTTTTTCCAAATAGAAACATAATTCGGGTGGCATAGAGGGCGGGGTTGTTTTTGCGAAATAAAATGCTAAGATAAAAGGGAAAAAGAGCCTCGCCCGTAGGGCTATGGCCGAGGGCGCATAGCTCAGTTGGTTAGAGCGTTGCATTCACATTGCAAAGGTCTCTGGTTCGAGTCCAGATGCGCCCACCGATTAAAAAAAGGAGGTGCACATTAAAAATGGAAAAAGCGATAAATAGTGTTCCTGTCCCGGTAGATACTAAAGAGCTGAAAAGAGCTATCTCCCGAGTGTTGCCTTGCGTCAGCAGAGACGATTATAGACTTATATTCCAGTACGTTCTGTTTGAGTCAAAAAACGGTTTACTTACCTTAGTCGCCGCCGATGGTTTCAGAATGGCTTACGCTACTTTAAAAGTAGCTTTGCCGGACGGAGAATGGGTCGTTCACCATACCGATGTTCGGGAACTCCGGACCCTGTTAAAGATAGGACAGAAGGCAGATTTAAGAATAAATCAGGGAGAGCTCGTTGTTGATATAAAAGGAACCACTCTGTTTTTAACAAGAGGGAATGAGTTAAAATATGTGAATTGGAGAGCTTATCTTCCTGCCTCGTTCGGCACCGACGGTACCGAAATAATTTTTTCGACTCAAGCGATGAAAAAAGCCCTAAAAGAAATTCGTCAGAAATATCCGTGGCACGTAAAATTAGAAGTAGCAGAGGGCAAAATTAAGTTGCGCTGCAAGAATGAAAAAGGCGATTTTGAGGAAGCTGTTATTCCGGCAGACGTAAAGGGGTCCCCCATTAAGATAGCTCTTGACGGGGTCTATCTCAGACAGATGGTAAACGCATTTAGCAAAGAGGTGTTATTAAAAATAGACCATCCCTACCATCCGGCTCTATTTCAAAAAGACAACGCAAGTTGGGTGGTGATGTCGGCATATGTCGATTGGTAAGTTATCGTTGATAAGAAAACCGCATTCAAAACAGGATGCGGTTTTTATTTTGTATGCTACAATATAATTGATGAGCCAAAATATTTTCATCAAATATTTAGTGTGGCATTTTTTCGATACTCCTAAGGGCATTTTGAGGGGGTGGCAAAATTGTCTCAGGTTTAATTTAAACCATTGGTCGGTTCCTTTGCTTTTGCGTACCTGGTTCTCTCCTTGGCGGCGCTATAAGTCTTCTTACGGCAAGGGATTCAGTTTCTCTAAATACTTTGAAGTCTTTACTTTCAACCTGACTTCCCGGGTTATCGGCGCCATCATGAGAAGCGTTCTGATTATTATGGGGTCATTGGCGCAGATTTTAGTGTTTTTTGCGGGAGCCACCGTATTTTTAACTTGGTTAGTCTTGCCTCTTCTTTTGGTCTTAGGTTTTATCTATGGATGCGAAATTCTTTTTTAGTTTAAAAGAGACCCAGATTTATCAAACCGTCAAATGGGATCGATTCCATATTTTCAGTTTGGCTAAAGTTTTGAGCAGAGTTTTTTTCGTTTTGCTCGTTCTTGATTTGTTCTTGTTTCTCTACGGCTTTCCGGGGAGTAATTTTTCGGACAGTGCCAATTCGGCCTTACTCGGTTTTTTTCTCATCTTTTCAACTTTATCAATCGGGTTTAAATTAGAGTACTCCTTTTTTAACCTCAAACTTAAAAAACCAAAACTGGCCTTAACCATTAACGACGCTTTGGACGGGATGAAGGGCGTGGATTTGGCTGAGTTTTTGGATTTTGAAACAGCTAAAGCCGTGGATGCGGCAGATAGATTCGCCGATTCTCTCCGACTGCCCTTAACCAATTCCACGGTTCTTTTCCATTTTCTTCTGGAAAAATCACGAGGGCTCGAATTCATTTTTTCCCGGGACCTTTTAGATATCAAGGAGATTAAGTCTCAGCTTAGGGTCAAAATGAGAGAATATGCGGCCAAGGAGGAAGCGGAGCGCGGTTATACTCAGGATTACCAGGATACTATTTGGGAAGCGCTAAAGATTGCTCAAAGAAGAAATCACAAGCATGTCGCCGTCGGCGATGTTTTAAGCGCCCTGGCTACTTATGATCCGGTGTTCCAAAAAATCTTGACTGACGCCGGGTTGAAGAATGCCGATATTGAAAATTTGAGTTGGTGGCTGGAATCTGTAAAAAGCAGCATTAGAGAAAGAAAGAGGTGGTGGGAGTACCACAACCTGATGCGCCGGGGGACTTTGGCTAAAGAATGGACGGCCGGTTACACAATAACCCTTGATAGATATTCTGTTGATTGGACGGAAATCGCCAAAAAAGAAGGGTTCCCGGAAATCATTGGTCACGAGAAAGAAATCGAACAGGCCGAACGCGTTTTAGCGCGCCATGAAAATAATAACGTTCTTTTAGTAGGGGAACCGGGGGTGGGCAGAAAAGGCGTTATTCAGGGGTTGGTGAGGCGGGCGGTTCTGGGCCTGAGTCTGCCCGATGTTAATTATAAAAGAGTGGTGGAGCTGGACATGTCAGGGCTTTTAGCCGGAACCAAAACCAGCGATGAATTGGAAGGCGTTCTGGATAAAATTTTCCAAGAGTCGGTTTTAGCCGGCAACGTTATTTTGGTCATCAACGAATTCCATAATTTTATCGGCAATAAGCCCGGGGCGGGCACGGCGGATATTGCCGGGGTCATTTTTCCTTATTTAAATTTGCCTAATTTTCAGATCGTCGCTGTTTGCAGTTTCGTCGGGTTGCATAAAAATATCGAACAGAATCCATCGGTTTTGAATCTTTTTGAGAAAGTCGAGGTTTCTGAAATTTCCGAAAAAGAAACCATGATGGCCCTAGAGAATCTGGTTCCGTTTTTGGAACACAAATACAAAATTTTCGTCAGTTACCCGGCCTTGAGGGAAATAATTTCTTTAAGCAGGCGTTATCTGCCTTCCTTGCCTTTTCCGAAAAAAGCCTTGGATATTCTCGACGAAGTCATGATTTACGCCAAAAAGTCAGCCAAAGCGAAAATTCTTTTACCTTCCCACATTAACGCCATCATCACCGAGAAAGCTCAAATGCCCGTAGGCGAAATGGAAACGAAAGAAAAGAATATCCTTCTTAACTTAGAGGATTTGATCCATCAAAGAATAATCAATCAAGCAGAGGCGGTTACCGGCGTTGCTACCGCCCTGAGAAGGGCTAGGGCCGAGGTAAGCGCGAGAAAGGGCCCCATGGGAACCTTTCTTTTCTTGGGACCCACCGGCGTGGGCAAGACCGAGACCTCAAAGGCCTTGGCTCAAATTTATTTCGGTTCGGAATCCAAGATGATAAGGTTGGACATGTCGGAGTTTCAGGAGATAAAAGACATTTCAAGACTGGTGGGCGGCATTGGCGAAGAGGGGATGCTCACAACCCCGGTCATAGAAAGTCCGTTTTCTCTGATTCTCCTGGATGAAATCGAGAAAGCCCATCCCAATATCTTGAATTTATTTTTACAGGTTTTAGACGAGGGCTTTTTAAACGACGGCCAGGGCAGGAAGGTTGATTTCAAAAATTCCATCATCATTGCCACGAGCAATGCCGGCTATCAGGTTATCTTGGAAGCGGTAAAAACACCAGACGCCTGGTCGGGCGTCAAGCAGAAGCTTTTTGACTATGTTTTTGATAAAGCGATTTTCCGGCCGGAGTTTATCAACCGTTTTGACGCAGTGGTTGTTTTTAAGCCCTTAAACAAGGAAAACCTTTTGGCTATTGCGGAACTTATGCTCAAATCCCTTAAAAAACACCTCAAGGAAAAAGGCATTGATTTTCTTATCACCATGTCTTTGAAAGAAAAAATCGTCGAATTAAGTTATAATCCGACTTTCGGCGCGAGGGAAATGAAAAGAGTGATTCAGGATAAGGTGGAGAACGTTTTAGCTGAAGCCATGTTATCGGGCGCCTTAAAAAGAGGGGATATGGCGGAAATTGATCCTCAAGAATTCAAACTGAAGGTTAAAAGTGTTTAGACATGCAAAAACAAATATGGGCGATTATTATTTTGATTGTTCTCTTTCTTGCCTCAGCCATCGGAGGTTTTTTTGTCGTTTCAAATCGTCAGTCGCCTGCGGGCGTTGAGTTGGGACAGTCCCTTATTATTAAAGAAGCCCCGCCAGTCAAAGAGGCGACTGAATCCGAAGATCCCGGCCTTAAATATATTGCTTCGGAAATAGAGAGGGTGGCTAAAGTATCGGCAGAGGTAGTTGCAGAAGCCCAAAAATTCATCGAAGAGGAAAACGAGAAAAAGATATTGATTAATCAGGCCTTGAATAAATCGTCCCAGGTCAAGGGAATTTATCTTAATGAATTTATAGCTAATTACCAGACACCCTTTGCTAAAGCTTCCCGAGAGAATATAAAAAAAATGCTGCAAGAGACCGAGCTTAATGGCGTGGTTATTGATATTAAAGAAAACAACGGACCCAATTTGCCCGATTCCCTGAAAGCTTTTATCGAGGAGCTTCATCAACAGGATGTTTGGGTGATTGCGAGAATCTGCGTTTTCCGCGATTCTTCCTTAAGAGAAAAAAAACCGGAATGGTACTTGAAAGATTCCAGCGCCACTTCCTCTGATAATATTTGGAAAGATCCGGCCGGCGCTTCATGGCTGGATGCCAGCAGTACGGAAGTCCAGGCATACATCGTTGATTTTTCAAAGAAAGCTATTGATTTCGGTTTTGACGAACTTCAATTCGATTACATCCGCTTTCCTTCGGACGGAAAGATAAAAAACATCGTTTATCCTTTTTATGATGCGAAAACCGAAAAATACGAAGTCATCGGCGGTTTTTTCTCCAAGCTCCCCCGTGATTTAAAAGAATATAAACCATCGATTATTCTTTCGGCCGACCTGTTCGGGTACTTGGCCACGCAGTTCCAATCGTTTGACATCGGGCAACGTTTGCTTGATGCCGGCAAATATTTTGATTATCTTTCTTTCATGCTTTATCCCAGCCATTTCTACGGGGGCTTCCGGGTTGATTACGATGAACAAAGAGGATTGCCGGCCTTGAGATTGCTTTATAAAGACGAAACAACCACCTCCTCCCTCAATTTGGTTTCTAGTAATCCTTATTCCGTTATTTTACGGTCGGTACTTTCGAGCGTTGATTACTTATCAGCGTACGGCTTAACAACTAAAGTCCGTCCCTGGCTTCAAGATTTTAATTTAAGCTACGATGTGTCCAGGGGGATTATTTACGATGTCGAGAGAGTCAAAGCCCAGATCCAAGGAGCTGAAGATGCCGGCAGCGCCGGCTGGCTCTTGTGGAACTCAGCCAATATCTATACGGAAGCCGCTCTTAAAAAAACCGGACAATAGGGTAAATAAAGGTTAACTGTGGATAATATGTGGATAAAAAGCCCTTTTAAGGGGCTTTTTGGTGTTTTTGGGATGGTTGACGCAAGTCCTTGAGTGGATGATAATGGAGTTGTAGTGGATAGTTGTGGATAAGTATGGGGATAAATACCTTAAACTGTGTATAAGTTTATGCTTATAGGCGAATACCAACACACCATTGATACCAAAAGAAGATTAGCTATTCCGTCTAAATTCCGAAAGGATTTGGGCGAACAAGCGGTTATCACTAAAGGATTGGAAAGTTGTTTGGTAATTTATACTTTAGAAGAATGGGGGAAGCAAGCTCAAAAATTAGAAGCCTTGCCGAACAGTCAGGCTGATGCCAGGAACTATGCCCGGGTGATGTTGTCGGGAGCTTCGGATGTCGAGCTTGATAAATTAGGCAGAGTCTTGATTCCGGATTATTTAAAAAATTACGCGGTTTTAAAGAAAAACGTTACCTTGCTCGGCCTTTCCAATAAAATTGAAATTTGGGATTCGGAGAAATGGGAAGAGCATAAGAAGAGAACCGAAAGTTCGGTCGGGGATATCGCTGAACGTTTAAAGGAGTTGGGTATCTGAGCGAAGCGAAACCCCGCCCCCTATGCTGTTTGAAATTAATAAAAAGTAAATTGAGCAAGAATCGCCTTTTATTGTATTTCGCTTAATTCTAGCGGCTTAGAGGGCGGGGTACTCACTACGTTCGTATGCACATTCCAGTTTTACAAAAAGAAGTTTTAAGATATCTGGATCCGAAGCCCAACGAGAATTTCATTGATGCGACCATCGGCGGGGGAGGACACGCTTTAGAGGTTTTACAAAAGATAGCGCCGAGGGGAAAGGTGTTGGGAATTGATTGGACGCCGGAAGCGATTCGCGAACTTAAGACATATCAGAAAGATATGCCAAACCTGATTCTTACCTGTGATAATTTTGCGAATTTAGCCGAGATTGTGAAACAGTATAAGTTTAACAAAGTGAGCGGTATTTTATTCGATCTGGGATATTCGAGCTGGCACTTGGAGGGATCGGAGAGAGGATTCTCGTTCCAGAGAAAAGAACCTCTGGACATGAGGTATAACACTCAAAATCAGCTGACCGCAGAAAAAATACTTAATTACTGGTCAAAATTCGACATTGAGAGAATCTTGAGAGAATACGGCGAAGAAAAGTTCGCGGACAAGATTGCCGAAAACATCGTCCAAGAAAGAAAAACAAGGGTCATCGAGAACACCCTTCAATTAGTAGAAATAATCAATCAATCGGTCAGGGGGAGGCAAAAGATTCATCCGGCCACCAGAACTTTTCAAGCTTTGAGAATCGCCGTCAACGATGAATTGAACAATATCGAGAAGGTGTTGCCCCAGGCTCTGGAGATCCTGGAGCCCGGAGGAAGATTGGTCGTCATTTCTTTCCATTCCTTGGAAGACAGAATCGTTAAAAACTTTTTAAAAAATAATTCTTTAAAACTTAATCTTTTAATCAAAAAACCGGTCGTGCCGGCCTGGCAAGAAATAAGAATTAACAATAGGGCCAGGTCAGCTAAATTAAGAGCAGCCATAAAAATATGAATTACGAATATATACTCAATCCGTCGCTGATTCGTCCTCTTGTTTTCAGATTTAAATTAAGTTTGAAGGCGGCTTGGATTTTAGGATTTTCCTTAGTTGTCTCCTTGATCGGTTTTTATGTCTTCCAGATAAGCTTCATCACCCAGGCAAGCTTTACTTTAGCTAATTTAGAGAAGCAAATTACCGGCTTAAATAAGGAATTCAAAAATCTGCAACTTAACCTTTCTGGGGCAAGTTCTTTATCTGGCCTTGAAAAGGCGCTGGTTGCTAACGGCTACGAAAAGGTGGGTAAGATTCATTATATCCAAGTGTTAGAAAGCACGGCCGTGGCCAAATAAACCTTGATTACTTCGTAATTAAACATGAAAAATTGGAGAATTAATCTTGTCTTAGCGCTAATTTTTATACTTTCAGCGGCCATTACGTGCCGTCTGTTTTTTTTACAGGTAATCCGCCATGATTTTTATACCGCTTTAGCCAGAGGCCAGCAGAAATTATTCTGGGATGTCATCGGCGATCGGGGAGAGATTTTTTTCGCCAACAATGATTTGCCCATAGCGACCAATCGCGAATACTCATTTTTATACCTCTCGCCGGCCGAGGTGCCCGGAGACGAAAAAGAAAAAGTGGCCTCGGCTTTGTCGGAAAAATTGGACATGGACAAAAATTATCTTCTATCTAAACTCCAAGAAGACAGCCTTTACGCGCTCATCCGGGACAAAATGACCGATGAAGAGGTGGTCTCAATTGAGGATCTTAACCTTACCGGCGTTCATTTTAAAAAACAAACGTTCAGGGAGTATCCTTATGGTGATTTCGCTTCCCACATTTTAGGCTTCGTGAACGAGGCAGGCGAAGGTCAATACGGGGCGGAAGAATACTTTAACGATGTTTTGCGCGGCAAGGAAGAGTTTTGGGAAGGGATTAAAGGGCCTTTGGGCTATTTTTTCTCCGGGTTGAGCAATTCTGACAATAAAGGAGCTGATCTTCATTTGACGATTGATTACAACATTCAGTATTTTGCCGAAAAGCTTTTACGCAATGTTGAAAAAACTTTAAACATCGAGGGTGGTACGATCATCGTCATTGACCCCAACTCCGGAAAATTATTAGCCCTGGCCGATTTGCCGAGCTTTAATCCTTCTGAGTATTCGGAAAAGACGGATTTCAGCGTTTTTCAATCAGACGTCACTCAGAAAATTTTCGAACCAGGTTCTGTTTTTAAACCGATCACTATGGCCGGGGCGATAGATCAGGGTAAAATTACGCCCGAAACCATCTATCAAGATCCGGGAGTTTTAGAAATCGGCGGTTGGCCGATTTATAATTACAGTCAGCGCCGATATCCGGGCGATATTACGATGACCCAGGTTTTGGAAAAATCCATTAATACTGGGGCTGTTTTTGCCGAAAGCCAGCTAGGTCACAAAAAGTTTTTGGAATACGTCACGAATTTCGGGATTTTTAAAAAAACTGGCATTGATTTGCAGGGGGAGATTGCTCCGGCAAATATGGAGTTCAAAAAGGGCTATGAAATCAATTATGCGACAGCGAGTTTCGGCCAGGGCATTGAGATGACGCCGATTCAATTAGTGAGAGCATTCTCGGCTATTGCCAACGGCGGAAAACTGGTGAAGCCCTATTTAGTTGAAGAAGATCAGGAAATAAGCAATAATAATGTAATCTCTCCGCAGACCGCCTCTAAGGTGACGGCGATGCTGGTGAGCGTGGTGGAGGCGGCCTATACCAAAGCCGCTCAAGTTCCGGGTTATTATGTGGCTGGTAAAACCGGCACCGCCCAGGTTTCTTATTCGGCTTTAGGTATTAATCAAAAAGGGTATTCTGACAAAACATGGCAGAGCTTCATCGGATTCGCTCCGGCCTTCAACCCCCAATTTTTAATCTTGGTTAAATTAAATAATCCCGCTACCCAGACCGCCGAGTATTCGGCCGTACCAGTTTTTCAGGAACTCGCCAAATACATTATTGATTATTATCAAATACCGCCCGATCGCTATGAAAATGAATAACACCTTCAGCAAAATAAAAGTTTTCTTAACGAGACCTAGGGTTGTGATGATTTTGGGCAACGGCAAAGAAACTGCTTCTTTAGCCATCAGCCAGGTTTTGCAGGGTTCTCCGCACGGCAAGAAGATTCTGATTTATCAGGCAGACCCTTTGAAGATGAAAGAAGCTGAATTTTTATTGAAAAAAGCCGGATCAGTCATTTTAGTATTGACTCATGCGGGTGAATATCATGCGGAAAAAGAGTTTTTTGCCGCAGAAAAATCAGGAGTAGCAGTTATGGAAAAGCTGGTCGGGATTCTGCCCAAGCACGGGAAGCTTGTTTTGAATTTTGATGATGAAACAATCAGAGATATTAAAAATCAAACGAGCGTGAGCGCCCTATCTTTCGGTTTCGGGGCGAGAGCCGATATCCAAGCGACCGACGTGTTTCTGACTCAATCGCCGGACTTGGGCGCCAACTTTAAAATAAATTACGAGGGCAACATCGTGCCTGTTTGGCTGAAAAATCTTTTCGGCAAAGAGCACATTTACGCCGCTTTGACGGCGGTGGCCGTGGGCGAGCTTCTGGGTTTAAATTTGGTGGAAATTTCCGATTCGCTTAAGTCGTATCAGGGATTACCGGGTAGAATGAAATTAATTGAGGGGGTTAAAAATACCCTTATTCTCGACGATTCCGAATCAGCCATGCCTTTATCCATGGCCGAGGGCTTGGATATTTTAAAGAAGATGACAATTGCCGGCCGGAAGATTGCTGTTTTGGGCGATATTATCAATATCGGCCCAAATACTCTTGAGGCCCATGAAGCCATCGGAGAGCTGGTCAAAGTTTCAGCCGATCTATTTTTTACCGTCGGATTGCGGGCTAAATTTTATGCCGAGGGAGCCAAGAAAAAAGGCTTTCCTGAAGATAAAATTTTCTCTTTCAATGAAGTAAAAGAGGCCAGCGCGGCTTTACAGAAAGAAATGAATGAGGGCGACTTGATTCTGGTTGACGGATCGCGAGAGCTCAAAATGACTAAGATCGTTGACGAGATCAGAAAAATTTGATAGACCATCTGTATCTGTGTTAAATTTCGCGCCGTCATCGTCTAGTCTGGTCTAGGACACCAGCTTCTCAAGCTGGGAACTCGGGTTCGAATCCCGATGACGGCACAAAAAACACCGGCCTGCCCCGTACCAAACCAAAGGTTTTGGTGCGGGGTTCAACTCCGGTTGGGGCCACTTTTTTCCTCTGATGAAAATCAGAGGCCTTGTTTTTTTTCCCGATTTTAGTAAGGTTATTAGAGAACATTAAAATTATTATAGATAGGGGGTATTTATGAAAAATAACGGAAGACTCAAGGTTTTGATTGTTTATGGTTATCATCCTAAAGAAGTTTTTGCCGTGGAGACGGGTAAGCATCTTTCGAGAGACGCTCCAAGCTCCGATATAAAAGTTGTGGAATATAACGGGAGATTTGACGAAGGAGTATCTACTTATTATTTACGTAAGTTTGTCGAAACGTTTGATCCGTTGGTTTCGCCCGTTGTTTTACACGGCGATGATGATATGGGTGCGGACATGGCGATTATTTATAGAGCTAAATCGAAACAAGCAAGGAGAGCGGCGCATAGACCATTATTGGAATTTTGTTTTGACCGTAGTAATTGCGGCAACGAGGTGATTGTTTGGGGTAGGTTTTTAACTCATAACAACAATTACGGCGTTATTGACATAGAGCTCGATTCGAGAATGGGTATAGAAAAATCAGCTGCGATGATTAGGGATTTTTCTCAATATCTTATCGGCTTGTATTTGGAGAAAAAGGTGAGATTATAATAAAAAAGGAGGCAGAAAGATGGCATACGAAGTCAGAGACTGGAAGCAGCCGGAGTGTTCTTTATCTTTAGATGTCCTTGGGTTGTCGGATCGCGAAATTTCTTCGTCGGAAATCCAAAAAAAATATAGCGAGGGCGGCGCACTAAATGTCAATTATCGGACAGCAGAAGCTATAGCTATCGCGGCTAATGCCCTGGGTAAAGCGGGCCTGGAGTACGGAAAGGATTTCATCTTTAAAACCGGCTGCCCGTATCATATTATCTTTGATTTCTGCGACAAAGCCACTCGAGACAAGGCCGAAAGGATTATTAAGGAACTCCCAGGGGCCCCTTATTACGGGGAAGGAGCCGGGTAATTCAAATAAAGGCGACTTCTTAAAAAGTCGCCTTTTTGTTTACGCTGAGCCCGTTGAAGTGTTTACACTGAGTTTACCGAAGTGTTTACACTGAGTTTATCGAAGTGTTATAATAAAGGAACATGATTTTACAAATTATTATTTTACTCGGCTCTTTTTTGTTGCTTGCTTTTGCCGGCAAGTGGCTGATCGACGCTTTATCGCGAATCGGCGTTTGTTTGAAATTAAAAGAATTTGTGCTGGCTTTTTTTGTGGTGGGCGTTGGATCCACCATCCCTAATCTGATTATCGGCGTTGTCTCGGCTTTTCGCGGCATACCCGAACTTTCTTTTGGCGATGTCGTCGGTTCCAATATTTTCGATATTTCTATGGTCGTGGGCTTAGCTGCTTTGGTTTCCCGCGGCGGTCTTTCATCAAACAGCCGGACAGTTCAGGGGAGTTCTATTTTTATAATGATTATTGCGCTTTTGCCTCTTTTTTTGATTTTCGACGGCAATTTATCCAGTTCGGACGGGGTCATTCTTTTAGCTGGTTTTGCGGCTTATGTCGTGTGGCTTTTTTCCAAAAAAGACAGATTTACGAAAGTTTACGAGAATTCTCCGTTAAAATTCAGCCGGCGGGAAATCGTCAAAGATGTTTTTACTATTCTTACCGGATTAATTTTACTTTTTATCGGAGGTTTGGGGGTGGTTCATTCGGCCACCTTTCTTTACGAAACATTTCATCTTCCTTTGGGATTAATCGGTATTTTTGTCGTCGCCATCGGCACTTGCGCGCCCGAAACATTTTTTAGCCTTCACGCCGCGAGACGCGGCCACGATTGGATGATTTTGGGTAATTTAATGGGCAACGTCGCCATTACATCAACTTTAATCCTGGGGATAGTCTCTTTAATTGCGCCGATTAAAATTGTTGACTTTTCTCCTTTCGCCATTGCCCGGGTTTTCCTTATAGTCGCTGTTTTGACCTTCCTTTTCCTTATCAAAACCGATCAGAAAATAACCAGAAAAGAGGGCCTTGTTTTGATCGGCGTATACATAGTATTTTTAATAACCGAGATTCTAACGAAATGAATGGTTTAATATTTATTTTAGCCGCTTTTTTAATTGCCTTAGGGACAGTTGCTGTTTTTTTCTATTTTAAAAAAACCAAGACCGATCAGGTTCAGACCGACGCCATCAGGGATTTAGAGAGGCGGCTGACCGATGTGATGATTGGCCAATTGGATAAAATTCGGGGTAGCGTTGACGGTACTTCCCATGCCATGAATGACCAGATGCGTTCTTTCACCAAAGAAGCGACTCAGATCAGAGAAGATTTAAAACAGGTCCAGGCCACGGTGAAAGACGTTTCCACTTTCCAGGAAATTTTTAAGTCGCCCAAATTGCGGGGCCAATGGGGCGAGGCGTCTTTGGAGCATATTTTAGCTCAGCATTTCCCTAAAGAACTTTATAAAATCCAGCATCTTTTTCCTTCGGGTGAGCAGGTGGATGCCGCCTTGAACCTGCCTAACGATCTGATCCTGCCGATTGACTCTAAATTTCCGGTAGAAAATTTCGATAAGATGGTAAGGGCCGGCACCGAAACCGAGAAGGCTTTTTTTAGAAAGAATTTTCTGGAAGACGTTAAAAACAGGATCAACGAAATTGCCTCAAAATATATTCTGCCTTCAGAAAGCACGACTGACTTCGCTTTAATGTATGTTCCGGCCGAAGCCATTTACTACGAGATCGTCCACAATATGAGCAAAGAGATTGATGTCGCGGCTTTTTCTTGGTCAAAGAAAGTGATTCTAACTTCGCCTAATACGATTTATCTAACCTTAAGAACAATTGAGCATTGGTTCCGCGATACGCAGGTTTCCAAGCAAACTCAGGAGATCTTAAAGAAGCTGGCCAAGGTTCACCAGGACGCCGAAAAGCTGATGGACGATTTCCGGAAGCTCGGCAGCCACTTAAGAGACGCTTCCTCGGCTTACGGGAATTCTGAAAAACGCCTCGGGCTACTTGACGAAAAGGTGGAAAAACTGGTACAAATAGGGGAGTATAAGAAATTAAAAGAACCTAAGTGAAGCGAAACCCCGCCCCCTATGCAGTATGTATTATGTTTACGTCTTAGAAAATATAAAGAGTAAGGAATTATATATAGGATATACCGGGGATTTAAAAAGAAGGATAAGCCAACACCAATATAAAAAGATCGGTTTTAAATTAATTTATTACGAAGCTTATTTGAGTGATAAATTAGCAAGGTCGAGAGAAAGAAAATTAAAATATTATGGAAGTGCTTGGCGTGCCCTAAGAGAAAGAATTATGGCTTAGGGGGCGGGGTACTCACTACGTTCGTATGTTAGCTGTCATCAAAACCGGCGGCAAGCAATACTTAATTGCCCCGAAGAACAGAATTAAAGTAGAAAAATTGGAAGGCAAGGAAGGCGGGGAAGTAGTCTTCAACGAAGTTTTATTATTGGAGAAAAATAATCACTTAGAAATTGGAGCTCCCTTGGTAGCCGGAGCCAAGGTTTTTGCCAAGATTTTAGACCAGGGCAGGGCTAAGAAGATTATCATTGGTAAATTCAAGGCCAAAAAGCGCTATCATCTGAAAAAAGGACATCGTCAGTTTTTCACTCAAGTGGAAATCACCAAAATAGAAGCTTAAAAATTTCAAAAAGGAGGGGATAATGGGAAGCGCCGAAGAAAAGAAAAAATGCCCGCATTGCAACGGAGAAGGTAAGATTACTTGTGAAAGTTGTCACGGTTCGGGCGAGATACGCTATGAGCCCTTTTTACCTCTTATGCCGTGGCAGATTTTCCCGTATTTTAAGACATTAATAAGCTTTGAAACATGTGGTCAGTGCGGCGGGTTAGGAACGGTGGAATGCCAACAATGTAATGGTACGGGACGAATTTGAGAATTATAAAAGTGGCTGTCGCATCACGACAACCACTTTTTATTTTCTTCCATCTAGGGCAGAGCCCAGTGTTTCTTCGTCCGCGTACTCTAACTCGCCGCCTAGGGGCAATCCGCGGGCAAGTTTGGTTATTTTCTTGCCCTGAGCTGTGTCGAAGGGTTTCAGTAGTCTTGTTACATACAGGCTCGTAGCTTCACCTTCGGTAGTAGAGTTAAAAGCTAAAATAATCTCTTGGATATCTTTTTGGCCGACTCTGGCTAAAAGTTCTTCGGTCCGCAAGTCCTTCAAGTCTTCACGGTTGAATCGGGAGAGCGCGCCGCCTAAAATGAAATACCTGCCCGGGTATTTTTTAGTTTTTTCAATAGGGATGAGGTCCGTTTCTTTTTCGACAATGCAGAGCATTGTCTGGTTCCTCCGCGGGTCGCGACAAATATCGCATAAATCGTCTTTACCCTGAGCTGCGTTGGAGGGTTTACCCTGAGTTGTATCGAAGGGTTCAAAAGGATTAAAACAAAACGAGCACTGTTTGACCGTGCTTTTCAGAACTGCTATTGAATTGGCAATCTCTTTCAGTTCCGCGTCAGATGATTTTAATAAGTAAAAAACAAAACGGGCGGCGGTGCGGGGGCCGATCGTGGGAAATTTGGAAAACAACGCTATAAGCTTTTGGATGGAAGGAGGGTACA
>JBBTYF010000047.1:0-9720 GCA_038061935.1 Patescibacteria group bacterium
GCGGCGATCTTCGCCAAAGCGCTCGCCAAACCTTCAGGATAGCGCGTTAAAAGAACGCCGGAAGCGTCAGCTAGAAATTCCCTCTTCCGGGAGATAGCGAGCTGAATCAGCATGGCGATCAACGGCGACAAAATCATGAAAACTATACCCGCCAGAGCCAAAATTGTCCCTGCCTGCCCCCCATGACGATCATCTCTTTTTCTAATGCCGCCAAACAACATTGATCGCATCAATATATTAGAAAGGATGCTGACAAATCCCACCAGCACCACGACCATCGTCATCAGCATCATGTCTTTGTTGCCGATGTGAGAAAGTTCGTGAGAAATGACGCCTTCCAATTCTTGTTTATCGAGTTTCTCCAACAGCCCCTGGGTAACGGCGATGACAGCATGCTCGGCATTGCGTCCCGTGGCAAAGGCATTGGACTGTTTTTCAGGAATGAGATAAATTTTAGGCAAAGGCAGGCCGGCCGTGATGCAAAGATTTTCCACAATCCTATAAAACTCGGGGTTATCTTGCTTTAGAAGAGGCCGGGCTCCGGTTATGGCTAAAACAATTTTATCGGAATACCAAAAACTTGCGATATTCATCACTAAGCTGAAAATAACGGCGTAAACTAAAATAGCCTGGTTTTGGAAAACATTGCTTGCCAGCCAACCCAAGCCGATAATAAAAACAAAAAACAAAGAAACTAAAACCCAAGTTTTCCGAATATTAGATTCAGTATGAGTGTATAAGGTCATTGTTAAAAGAAACTTAGTTTCTTGCTTAGAAACTAAGTTTCTAAGTTCTAGAACTTTACTGATACCGGTTCTTTTTCTGCGGCCTCGGCTATTTCGAAAAACTCAGCCGCTTTGAAGTTGAAAATACCCGCCACCGTATTTTGCGGAAAAGACTGTAAAATTGTATTGAAGTCCCTGACATTGCCGTTGTAAAAGCGCCGAGAGGCCTGAATCTTGTCTTCGGTATCAGTCAGTTCGCGCTGTAATTCCAAAAAGTTTTGAGACGCTTTAAGGTCGGGATAGTTTTCCGAAACCGCAAAAAGCGATTTTAAGGTCTGGGATAAAGCGTTCTCGGCGTCTCCCCTCTCTTTGATACCCTGAGCGCCCATGGCTTGGGTCCGGGCTTGCGTCACTTTTTCCAAAAGTTCTCTTTCGTGACTTGCATAACCTTTGACCGTCTCTACGAGATTAGGGATTAAGTCGTATCTCCTCTTTAATTGAACGTCGATATCGGCCCAGGCTTCTTTAACCCTGTTGCGCAGAGTCACGAAGCGGTTATAAGTTAAGATAATCCAAAGAACTGCTAAAACGACGATGGCTAAAATAAGTTGAGGTGTGTTCATATACTCTTATTATAGTGAATCTTAACCCTTTTGGCAATGAAAAACGGCTGCTCCTTAGAACAGCCGTTATTTTGGTCTTAATTGATCTTTATATTATTAGTTGCGAAACAATATTTTGGTATATCTCGTAGGCAAGCATTTCGTAGAACTTTTCTACGTCCTCTAAAGAATTGGCGTAAGCCGGCTTTTCGATAATTTTGTTCGCAAGCCGGAACATTGCGTTAATACCCACTTCCCGATCGCTGGCCGTTCTGAAATCAGTCCTGACGCAAATTACCAACGGATTAGTCCGAAGACGGCCAGGGAACGTTTGGTTCTTTTGTTTTGAAATTGCCATCCCGACTTCTATTGCTGTACCGTCGTCGGCGCTCGGACCATCAATATTCGCCACCACCACGTCACTTTTGGTGGCACCTTCGAAGCAGTTTTTGCAGACAGCTTTTAGGTCGAATTTCCCATCTTTGAAAAACTTCAACGCTTCTTTTTGAGGCAGTATCACCTCAAAGCCAAACTGCTCAAGTTCTCGAGCGAGTAATAGATTGTGGTGCCTATCAGCGATGCCAAACAATGGTCCAGCCAGATAAACAGTGATCTTATTAGGCATCCTTTTCTTGTCCTCCTTTTTTTCAGTTTTTGGTCTTTCTATCGTCGCAAATTTAGATGTCAAAGTGCCACCTCCTTTATTTTGATACTTCAAATTAACATACTGGAAAAGAATGTCAAACGAAAAGGGGGTCGGAACTCCCGCAGAGATCCGACCCCCAAAAATTGATCAGTAAATTTTTAGTACCCCATTTGCGGCATTTGAGGGCCTTCTTTCTTCTCTTCCGGTAATTCAGCCACAACTGCTTCAGTCGTTAAAAACATTGAGGCCGCTGATACCGCGTTTTCCAAAGCGCTTCTCACAACCTTGGTCGGGTCAACAATGCCAGCCTGGATTAAATCTTCAAAAGTATCGGTCAGGGCGTTATAACCATAACTGCCCTCGTGCTTTAAAACTTCGGAAGCAATCACAGCGCCGTCTTTGCCGGCGTTCTGGGCAATTTGGCGGATAGGCGCCTCCAGCACTCTTTTAAGAATATCCACGCCAATTTTCTCGTCTTGGTCATTGACGCTAATATTTTCCAAAGCTTTTAAGGTTCTCAATAAAGCCACCCCGCCCCCCGGCACAATGCCCTCTTCAACGGCAGCCCTGGTAGCGGCTAAAGCATCTTCGGTTTTATGTTGTTTGGCCTTTTGCTCAACTTCCGTGGCCGCTCCCACTTTAATGACGGCGACTCCGCCGGCTAACTTAGCTAATCTTTCCTGCAATTTCTCTTTGTCAAAATCCGAAGTGGAAATTTTAATCTCGTTTTTAATTTGGCTGATTCTGGCTTCAATATCTTTTTTGTCGCCTTTGCCCTCAACAATCGTAGTGTTTTCCTTGGTGGAAACAACTTTCCTGGCTCCGCCCAACATCTCAAGTTCAATCTTATCTAGCTTCAAGCCGATTTCTTCCGAAACCACTTTGCCGCCGGTCACCGCGGCAATATCTTCCAGGGTCTCCTTTTTTCTGTCGCCAAAACCCGGCGCTTTAATGGCCAAGGTATTGAAAATGCCGCGAATTTTATTGACCAATAATGTGGCTAAGGCCTCGCCGTCAATATCTTCAGCGATAATGACCAGTTCCTTTTTGCCGGTTTGCGCGATTTTTTCCAGAATCGGCAGAATTTCCTGAACCGAAGAAATTTTCTTGTCGGTAATTAAAATCATCGGGTCTTCAAAAACCGCTTCCATCTTTTCGGCGTTGGTCACCATATAAGGAGAAATATATCCCCGGTCAAATTGCAAACCTTTGACGATTTCTTTGGAAAGGCCGAAGGTTTTTGATTCTTCAATGGTAATCACCCCGTCTTTGCCTATTTCTTCCATCACTTCGGCGATTAAGTTGCCCAATTCTTTGTCTTCGGCTGAAATGGTGGCGACTTGAGCGATTTCTTCCCGGCTGTTAATCTTTTTAGACATCTTTTTTAATCCTTCAACCACAACCTTAGTTGCCTTTTCAATGCCTCTTTTGATGGCCAAAGGATTGGCGCCGGCGGTGACGTTTTTCAGACCTTCAGCAATAATGGCTTGAGCCAAAAGCGTGGCCGTGGTGGTGCCGTCGCCGGCCACGTCATTGGTTTTTTCAGCCACTTCTTTGATAATTTCCGCTCCCATATTCTCTATCTTGTCCTCAAGCTCTATTTCTTTGGCAATAGTGACGCCGTCGTTGGTAATAGTTGGCGAACCGAAACCTTTATCTAAAACAACATTGCGACCCCTGGGGCCTAAGGTGATTTTAACGGTATCGGCTAATTTATCAACACCGATTTTTAGTTTTTTCCGAGCTTCCTCGCCGTATTGAATTTGTTTTGCCATAAATTTTTAGAGAATTATCTGATTTTTGAGTCGCGTGGGCACCTTTAGGGATTAAGCGCGAAAAAATCAGGTAATTCGTGAAAACTATTCTATAATCGCCAAGATGTCTTCTTCTTTGGCGATTAAATATTCTTTGTCATCGACCTTAATTTCATTCGGACCGTATTTAGTAAACAAAACCCTGTCCCCGGCTTTAACTTCCAGGGGAATAATTTTTCCCGTTTCGTCTTTCTTGCCCGGACCCACGGCAATAACCTTGCCCTGTTCGGGCCGCTCTTTTTCGGCGGTTTGGGGCAATAAAATGCCGCCTTTGCTTTTTTCTTCTCCCTTAATGGGTTCGATCAAAACGTGATCGGAAATTGGTTTTATTTTCATAATTTTGAACGTTAGTGAATAAATTATTGTTTTGATAGTTTATTTTGATGTATTTTTTTAGGTCTGTCAAGGCCGCTGGCAAAAATAAAAAGGGTACGTCAACCGACGCGCCCTTTAATTTCATTTAACAATTCTTCGTACGCAGCTTTTTCCGCTTGCTCATATTTACCGTGTGTAATAACTTCTATCGTTGAATTATTAACCTCGGCCATAAGACTAACTTCCCAGACCCTTGTTATGGTTAAGTGCATATTTTTCAGCACTCCTCTCTTTTTCATTGATCTCAATTTATCCTGAACGGTGAGTTGAACTTCTTCCTTGGCCGGATTATTCGGCAACGCTTTCTTCCAACTCTGAAAGGTCGGATTTATTAATTCTTGTTTTACGCTTTCAGGCAACCTGTCACCGACAAAAGAAGGGTCCTTGTTTAGAATTATCTCTAATTCTGCTTTCGCCTCCTGTCTTTTACTGATCTCAAGGGTTACGCGCCAGGGATAGATCAGAAACGATTGCTCGTTTCTTTCAAGCCGCCGCTCTTTCTTGCGTTCAAACTCCATTACCCCTGAACTCGATTTTTTAACATCAATCAGGAAGTAACCCTTAGTCGTTTTACAAACAAAGTCTATGCCCTGTTTGTCTAAAACGCTATTTTGGAGAATGTGCCAAAATTCCTTTATCGTACCGGTTTGCCGCAATTCTTGGCAAAGAAACTCCGCTGTCTTCTCGCTTTCCCTACCCAGGGAAGTGGAGACTGACGCCATCGACTGACTGATTCGCCGAAGTTCTCGGAGCTCTTTTGCGCTAAGCCGATATCTGTCTCGCGACTCTCCCATAAAACCTCCTTTTTTATTTTTCTAAAATTATAAACGAGCAACATATTACTATACCACTCTCTTCAAAAATTGTCCAGTGTAGCTCTTTTTACTCCTCATGACTTCCTTGACCGGCCCTTCCACCACGATATAACCGCCCTTGTCCCCGCCTTCCGGGCCCAAATCAATAATCCAATCAGCGTTTCTGATAACATCGGAGTTGTGTTCAATCACTAAAACCGTATTGCCTTTTTCGACAAGGCCCCGCAAAACTTGGACCAATCTTTTAATATCTTCGAAATGCAAACCGGTCGTCGGCTCGTCTAAAATATATAAACTCTTGCCCGTGGCTTTCCGGGCAAGTTCGGTGGCCAGCTTCACTCTTTGCGCCTCTCCGCCTGAAAGCGAAATGGCTGACTGGCCCAAATGGATGTAGCCCAAACCGACGAGACTTAAAGTTTTCAGCTTGTCGGCAATGCCGGGGATGTTTTTGAAAAACTCCGCGGATTCTTCCACCGTCATTTCCAGGATATCGGCGATATTTTTTCCTTTGTACTCCACGGCTAAAGTTTCTTTATTAAACCTCTTGCCCTTGCATTCCTGGCACTCAACGTAAATATCCGGCAAGAAATACATTTCGATTTTTTTCATGCCCTGACCCTCGCACGCTTCGCACCGGCCGCCTTTGACGTTAAAAGAAAATCTGCCCGGGCCGTAGCCTCTGATTTTCGCTTCTTTGGTTTTGGTAAATAAATCCCTGATGTAAGCGAAGGCTCCCGTATAAGTACAAGGATTGGATCTCGGGGTTCGGCCGATCGGCGACTGATCCACTAAAACGACTTTATTTAAATGCTCAATGCCCGTAATCGCTTTGTGCTCGCCCGGCGCTTCTTTCGCATGATAAAATTTGCGCAAAAGCGCCTTAGCCAAAATATCGTTCATCAAAGAAGATTTGCCCGAACCCGAAACTCCGGTGATGCAGACGAATTTGCCTAAAGGAATTTTAACATCGATATTTTTCAGATTGTGCTCTTTGGCTCCCTTAATCGTTAGGTATTGTTGACGTTGTTGACGTCTGACGTCAACAGACTGTTGACGTCTGACGTCAACAAGCTTTCTACCCGACAAATATTCGCCGGTCAAGGTATCAGCTTTAAGAATTTCTTTGGGCGTGCCCTGAAAAATAATCTTGCCGCCGTATTTGCCGGCTCCCGGTCCCACGTCGATAATTTGATCGGCCGCTTTCATGGTTTGGGCGTCATGCTCAACCACGATCACCGAATTGCCGAGGTCTCTTAATTTTTTCAAAGTTACAATCAATTTTTGCTGGTCTCGAGGATGAAGGCCGATGGACGGCTCGTCTAAAATATAAAGAACGCCGGTCAATTTCGAGCCGATTTGGGTAGCTAACCTAATTCTCTGCTCTTCTCCCCCGGATAAAGTAGCGGCCTTTCTGCCTAAAGTTAAATAATCAAGACCGACATCCATTAAAAACTGCAGCCGATTCAAAATTTCTTTAATGATAGCTGCGGCAATCTTTAATTCATGATCTTTCAATTTCAAGTCGGTAAAAAATTCCTGGAGTTTGACCGTCGGCATGGAAACAATGTCGTCGATTGATTTGCCGGCAACGGTTACCGCCAAAACCTCGGGCTTCAATCTTTTGCCATGGCAGACTTCGCACTCTTTCTCAATCATATACTGTTCGATTTCCTGGCGCGTCCAATCGGAATCGGTTTCGTGGTAACGCCTTTCCAAATTAGGAATAACTCCTTCCCACCCAGACAGCTTGTCTGGGCGAGGCTCGCCCAACTTTTGTTGGGCGGCAAATCCTTCTTCGCCTTGCAAAATCAAGTTGATAATTTTCTCCGGCAATTCTTTGACCGGCACATCTAAAGAAAATTTATGTTTTCTTGCCAAATCCTGGAGCTGGAACCAAAAATAGCCCTGCCTGCCTATTTTATGAGAAGCGTGGGCCCAGGGGAAAATAGCGCCCTCAGCCAAGGTTAAATTATTATTGGGAATTACAAGCTTCGGATCAACTTCCAGTTTTTCGCCGAGCCCCTGGCATGACGAACACGCGCCGTAAGGGGCATTAAAAGAAAAAAGCCGGGGCTCCAATTCCGGTAAAGAAACCGAGCATTCCTCGCAGGCAAAATGTTCAGAAAAGGTAATATCTTTTCCCCCTGAACTGGCAATCATGATTCCTTTGCCCAACTTCAAAGCCGTTTCGATTGAATCAACTAATCTCGGTTTATCCAACTCTTCGTCCAAGACAAGCCGATCGACAACCACCTCAATGTCGTGTTTTTTCATTTTGTCTATTTCCAAATTCAAAGATTCTTCCGTCCGATGAATAGTATTGTCAATTCTGACTCTGACAAAACCGGCCCGATGAACTTCTTCAAGAATGCCGTGATGCTCCCCTTTCTTGCCCCTGACTACGGAGCCTAGAATGATAATTTCCCCCCCACCACTTTTCAACCCCTCCTTGCGACCATCTTTTTTGTTCAAAAAGTGGTGGGGGGTTAAAATCTGTTCGGTGATTTGATCCACCGTCTGACAAGAAATAATTTTGCCGCAGTTGGGACAATGGGGCAGGCCGATTCTCGCAAACAAAAGACGGAGATAGTCGTAAATCTCCGTGATGGTGCCCACGGTTGACCGGGGGTTGTGAGTTGATTTTCTCTGATCAATAGAAATAGCCGGAGATATCCCTTCGATTTTATCGACATCCGGTTTTTGCATCACTCCCAAAAATTGTCTGGCGTAAGCCGAAAGCGATTCGACATATCTTCTTTGACCTTCGGCATACAAAGTATCAAAAGCCAAAGAAGATTTGCCCGAACCCGAAAGACCGGTTATCACCACTAATTTATTCTTAGGAATGTCCACATCAATGTTTTTCAAGTTGTGGACTCTCGCTCCGCGGATTTTTATAATATCGCTTGGCATAAACAGTTCTTCATTATACGCCAGATGTCAAGTCTTAGCAAGAGTTGAATTAAAAAGGAGCGGTACCACTTGGTATCCCGCTCCCCTTCTTCTTAGAGTGTTCCCAAGCGCGCTTGGGTATTTTACTGATTGGCTCCAGTTCCGGATTCCGGAGCCGATGACCTGGTCCGGAAACTATCCGAACCGCTTGGCGATTTTTTCGAGATCAGCGACCTGGCCCTGGTTTAGCTTAACGGCGCTGTTCTGTGCACCCTCGACTCCGGCGGTAGTAGCGACGACCGCGGCCAATTCCCTGTTCAAGTCCGCGATTACCTCACTAATCCGCACAATCTCGGTTTCCTTATGTTTCCGAGCCTCGGCGATTTTGTCACAGGCGGTTTTGATGGCGGCCTTGCAGGCATCAATAGCGGCCTTTGCTTGCTGACCGACAACGTTGGGCACGCCCAGGATTTCCAGTACGGCCATTACCGTCTGGACGCTGACATGTTTCCGCGCGGCTAATTTTCGCGCCTCGGACAGACCAAAGACTTTTTCCATGGCGACCTCCTTTTTCCAAAATATTTTTTATTCGATTGTTCGGGAACACTCTCTATGGCGATAGTATAGCATGCCCTCTAAAATCTGTCAAGAGTTTCTGTTATTGACAAATTTATCATGGAATGGTATTGTACCCCATTGGGTCGAAAAAAATATAGAACGGAGGTGTACATTGAAAAAAGGAGATATCCCTATTATTGCCCTTGTAATACTAGTTGTCCTGATCGCGAGTGCCCTGGTTTTGACCATAGAGAAAAATGTGGATTTGGGAAAAAACCTAGAAGCGGCCAATCGAGCCGTTCTTGATGAGGCTAATTTCAGCCAGAGATTACAAAAGACGATTAGGGAGTTACGAGGACAAAACAACAAGTTAAATACTGAATTGATCAAGAACCGCAGTGCCCTTAACCAAGCGCAAGCTAAACTCGACCGCAGTGTCATTATCGGTAAAATTTATGCCGACACTCACTTTCCATACGGCGGCCAGGATAATGGAGACACGCTGATTACGGGAGAAATAACAGGACTTTCGGTGGTTCTTTACGCCGAAGTACCTGTGCCGGGGAATAAAGGTTCCCAAACGGTAATTGTTGCTACCGCCACCATTAAAGACGGCGAATATCATTTTAATGTCAAGCCGGGAAAATACTTCGTCAGTGCTATATACGGTAACAACCAGCTCTATTATCAAAGATATAATAACGTCTTCCTTATCGGCGAGAACGGATTCACTGAAGTCAAAAAGGGCGATACTATTCAAGGACCGACCATCTTACTGACTAATACTTGGGACGAACGAGGCTAAAAAAGAAAGCCCTGTAACCAATAAAATGGTTGCGGGGCTTTATATTTTAAGTTAATATTTTATCGCATGGAGAAATTTAGATTTCTACCAAAAGAAAAAATATCCCAATTGCCGAAAACCCCGGGAGTTTATGTTTTTAAAAAAGAAACTGAGCTCTTATATATAGGAAAGGCTATTAATATCAAAAACCGAGCTGGTCAGCATCACGATTTAATAAATTTAGCTGACCAAATCGGTTATATTAAAACCGATTCGGAGATTGACGCTTTAATTTTAGAAGCGCGGCTAATCAAAAAACATCAGCCCAAATACAATACCGTTTGGCGGGATGACAAAAATTATTTCTACCTGGCTGCGACCAAAGAAGATTTTCCCCAGATCTTTATTACCCACCGCCCTCAAAATGTTGGAGGCCCGGCCTCCAACATCGGGCCGTTTGTCGACGGAGGAGCTTTAAAAGAAACGCTGAAAATTTTAAGAAAGGTTTT
>JBBTYF010000048.1:0-14967 GCA_038061935.1 Patescibacteria group bacterium
CCAGAATCTCGCGGGGTTTCGCTCCATCGCCGGGGCCAACTACTCCCCTTTCTTCCAAAATATCAATTAATCTCGCCGCTCTCGCATAACCAACCTTCAACCTCCGCTGTAAAAGCGAGGATGAAGCTTTTTTAGCTTCGATCACTAGTTTTTTAGCTTCTTCATAAAGAGGATCTTCCTCGCCGGACATAAAATCAATCTCCGGGTTTTGCTCCAAGGTCTTTTCCAATTCCTGGGCAATCGCCTGTGACGGCTCTTCCCCCGCCATGGCGGGGTTTTCTGTCTTAATGAACTTGGCCACTTTTTTAATTTCTTTGTCAGACACATAGGCCGCTTGAATTCTCCGGGGCTTGGACACTTCCGCTGAAACAAAAAGCATGTCGCCGGCGCCCAATAATTTTTCTGCTCCGGCGGCGTCAAGGATGGTTCTTGAGTCAATCTGGCTCGCCACCTGGAAAGTAATCCGGGAGGTAATGTTGGCTTTAATCAAGCCGGTAATTACCTCAACCGAAGGTCTCTGGGTAGCTAAGATTAAATGAATACCCACGGCTCGGGACATTTGGGCCAGTCTCACGATACTTGCCTCAACATCCCGACCCCTGGCCATCATTAAGTCGGCTAATTCATCAACGATCAAAACAATATAGGGTAAAGGTTCTCGGCCATCTTTTACTACCAACTCGTTGTAGCCAGCAATATCTCGAGCGCGCGCTTGCGACAAAACGTCAAACCTGCGCTCCATTTCCGTAATTAACCACCGAAAAGCGTTAATCGCTTTCTGAGCATCTAAAATAACCGGCGTTAATAAATGTGGCAATTCATTATAAATAGGGAATTCCACTCTTTTAGGGTCGATTAAGATAAGTCTTAAGATATCCGGCGAACATTGATAAAGTAAACTTGTAATAATACTGTTTAAGCAAATGGTTTTGCCCGTACCCGTGGCCCCAGCCACCAAAAGATGGGGCATGCGCGCCAAATCGGCAAACATCGGATTGCCAGCTACGTCCCTGCCCAAACACAAAGTTAGGGGCGAGGAGGCGTTCTGAAAATTCGGATGTTCAATTAGGTTTTTTAATCTGACCGTGGTTCTCGTCTTATTGGGCACCTCGATACCGACTAAAGGTCGGCCCGGGATGGGGGCCTCAATTCTCAAAGGATGGCTAGCTAAAGCCAAAGACAGGTCATTATTCAAAGTGGTAATCTTCGAGAGCTTCACCCCTTCGGCTGGTTTCAGCGTATACTGGGTAACGGTAGGCCCGATATTAACTTCGGACATCTCAACCTGAATATCAAAATTCTGCAAGGTTCTTTTAATAATGGTTGAATTAATCTTAATATCGCCGCCCGAGGGCACGCCCTTGTCTGATTCCAATAAATCAGCGGTTGGCAGATGATAATCTTTGTTGGCAAATGATTCTGCGGGTTTTGTTTTAAATTCCTGATTCAATGGTTTTTGCTTCTGCTCTAGGGGAGGAGCCGGCACAGCCACGGTTCCTGACTGGCCATCCAATGATTTAACTTTAAATTTGGGCGCAAAAATTTTCTTCATTAAACCCGGGTTTTCTTCCTCTCCCGCAGAAACCCTGACTAAGGGCAATTTCGGTTTTTGCCAGAATTGCCAGAGAATTACGGCTCCAACCAAAACAACCGAGGCAAAAATAATTTGCGTGGCTAAAAGCCCGAAAGTTTTTAGAAACGGCAGACTGATTAAATACCCGACCCAGCCGCCCCTCCTCGTTTCGCCGTCAAAACATTCAAAAATAGCGCTTGTGCCCAAAATTAAAAGAGAGATCGCTAAAATGACGGGCCATCTGTTTTTATAGCGCAATCTCCAAAAAGCAAAACCGCCGGCGACTAAGAATAAAGGAAAAATAAAGACCGTCTTGCCGAAAAGGAAAAGAGATGTGTCTTTAAAGTAATCCCCGCCCGCGCCCGCCTTATTAAAAAACGACAAAGCGATAATGGCGGCAGACAAACACATGACCACCAGCAGGATTAAGCGCTTAGTTTGTTCGGGTAAAGAAAAATGGCTGGGGTTTTCACGCCTTTCTGAATTCCTGTTTCTATTTTTAGATTTTCCGCCCGAGGCGGATCGGCCTTGGGCCGATTTCTTTCTTGCCATATTTATACTATTCTACCATAATTGCTTAACCCGGTTAAGCAGCCCTTGCTATTTCTTTTTCTTATAAATAATAATCTGATAAACCACTACTCCCGTCGTGATAATGCCCAATCCTTGGCCAAGGATGACCACCCAATCTTTTTGAAACATACCGTGAATAGTCCAAAGTATATAAACCAAAAAGGAAAGAACATAGAATAGGGTCGATACGCCCTCTGTAGACTTTCGCTGGTGATTCTTCCTAATTTGATCTGGAAATCCAATTACTTTAACCAAAATAGACAAAGTGGTGGTAAGAAGCCCCACGACAAGTGCGATATTAAGCATGTCCATGTCATTATTCTATCAAAAAACCGCCCCTTTGGCGATTTTCTAAAAACCCATAAATTGTACGCAGTTTGAACTTAGTCCTTAGATTAAAGTTTTACCTGCGAATTCAAATACTTCAGAATTCCTAATAAGAACAGTGCGGTTAGTGGTGAACGTCAACCCTTTATTGGGATTACTCTCGAAACCAAGATAAATCCTCTCAACCTTTCTTTCCTGTAATTCTCTAATAGCGGGTTGTAAGTCAGAATCAGAACTACCTATAATGGCTGTTTTCAACCCTTCGTCACAAGCCGAAACGATCATATCTACCGCAATTTTTACATCCACGCCTTTTTCTCTAAAAGTTAAGGTTTCGTGTCCTTTTATACATTTTTCTATATGGCCCCTTACCCGACCAGCGATAACAACTTCAAAGCCCTGTTCTTCTAAATGAGTTTTTAGTTTTCTTTGTTTTTCTACAAGCTCCTCTGATTTTTTAATGGTTTCGGGATGTTTCATCAATTTTCCCAAATAAAATATTTTCTTGTCTATATTTATTCCTGAGAGCACTTTATCAATAAGCCCCTTAAAATTATAAATCGAAAAATCAACATCCTTTCCGTTGTTCTGATTAAGAACTGAACTAATTTTGTCTATAAAATTACGACCGTCTATAAAAAGTATGGTTTCCATAAAAATAGAACCCCAGCGGACCTTGCGGCTGGCTGGGGCGTTGATACTCTAATATTACAGAACTACGATAATTTGTCAAGGGGGGCCTGTGGAAAACTATTTTCTATTTTTGGAGAGATCTCTTAAAACCCGTGCCGGCCGGGATAAGCTTGCCGATAATGACATTTTCCTTCAAACCTCTCAAATGGTCTTCCCTGCCCTCAATAGCGGCTTTAATTAAGACTCTTGAAGTTTCCTGGAAGGAAGCCGCCGATAAGAAGCTGTTGGTGGTTAAAGCTACCTTGGAAACGCCTAACAATGTCGGCAAGAAGGTAGCTACCTTCTTCTCTTCCTTTTTCATCTTTTCATTCTCTTCAGTCACTTGAGAGATTTCAACCACCTCGCCGACGTTGAATTGGGTTTGACCGGCATCTTTAATGCGAACTCTGGAAAACATCTGCCTGATGATCACTTCAACGTGTTTATCGTGGATAATGGCTCCTTGAGAAACGTAAATCCGCTGAATTTCTTTAACAATATAGCGCTGGGTTTCCTGAACGCCCGTGGCTTTGAACAACTCCTTTAAATCAAGATTGCCCTCGCAAAGCTGCTGGCCTTTTTTGACTGTGGCTCCCTGCTCCACCCAAAGAGCGCGCTTAGGCGGAATTTCATATTCAACTTCTTCTATTTTTTTACCGGCTTTGTCTTTCTTGGGTTTTTCTTGGTCTGCATCGATCTTAATTTTCAAGATTCGTTCAGGAGTTATTTCCAACACCTTGCCGTTAACTTGGGAAATTATCGCCTTGCCGGCCGGAACCCTAGCTTCAAAAACCTCTTCGACTCTGGGCAAGCCCTGAGTGATATCGCCGCCCTCCGCCACGCCGCCGGTGTGAAAGGTTCTCATAGTTAATTGAGTGCCCGGTTCTCCGATGGCTTGAGCAGCGACAATGCCTACGGCCTGCCCCATTTGAATTAATTTATTGTGTCCCAAGTCCCAACCGTAGCATTTCTGGCAGATGCCGCCGACGGTCTTACATGACAAAGGCGAGCGCGTTTGAACTTTTGTAATTTCTTCGCTGTCCACAATCGCATTGGCTGTTTTCCAATCGACAAGATCGCCCTTTTTGCAAATTCCTTTAATATTTTCCAAAACCGTTCGGCCGATTATCTTGAATAAAAAATTCTGGCCCAAATCTTTGCTGTCTTGCTTAGAAAGAATCACGCCTTCTTCATCTCGACAGTCTTCTTCTCTAATTACCATGTCGTGAGCCACATCAACCAATCTTCTTGTTAAGTAACCGGCGGCCGAGGTCCTTAAAGCCGTGTCCGCCGTACCTTTTCTGGCGCCGTGAGTGGAAATAAAATATTCCAAAACATCAAAACCTTCCTTGAAAGAGGATCTCACGGGCAATTCCAAAATCTCTCCGGCCGGATTCGTCACCAAGCCCTTCATACCCGACATCTGGACTATCTGCGACCAAGTGCCTCGAGCTCCGGAATTAATAATATTAATGACCGAGCCCGAAGGCGGCAAGGATTTCACCACCAATTTTTCAATTTCCGCCTTGGTCTTTTGCCAAACCTCAATAACTTTGTCGGTTTTTTCCTCTTTAGACAAAAGCCCTTTCTTGTAATAAGAATCAATAACTTCGATGGCTTTATCGGCTTCTTGTAAAAGCCCGGCTTTCTCCGGAGGCACGACCAAGTCGTCCATGCCCCAAGTAATGCCCGAAACTGTTGAATACTCAAATCCTAATTTCTTGATTTTGTCCAAAGCCTCTTCAACCGTATCCTTGTCATAGATCTCGATCATCCTGGCTGTTAACTTTTCCAGTTTTTTGGCATCCATCTCGCCGGTTTCAAAAGGACAGTCCTTGGGCAGGGTGTTGTTGAATAAGATTTTACCGACGGTCGTTTCCATGAATTTATCTTCAACTCTTACTTTAACAAGCGCCCGCAAATCAATGATGCCGGTATCGGCAGCTAAAATCGCTTCGTTTTTAGAACCGAAAATCTTGCCCTCGCCTGCGCTTCCCGGCTTCACCCTGGTAATCCAGTGGCAACCAAGCACAATATCCCTGACAGGAGCGATAATCGGGGCTCCCGTAGCCGGCTTTAACATATTCAGACTGGAAAGCATGATTTCTTTGGCTTCTCTTTGAGCTTCGTCAGACAACGGCACGTGCACAGCCATCTGGTCGCCGTCAAAATCAGCGTTGAAAGCCTTACACACTAATGGATGAAGGCTTAACGCTTCCCCTTCGATTAAAACCGGCTGGAAAGCCTGAATGCCCAAACGGTGAAGAGTCGGGGCTCTGTTTAAAATGACTAACTTATCTTTGACAATATCTTCCAAGATAGCCCAAACTTCGGCGGGCGCTGATTCAATTAATCTTGACGCTCCTCTGACGTTGTAGGCCAATTCTTGGTCTAAAATCTTTTTAATAACAAAAGGTTTGAAAAGCTCCAAGGCCATTTTTTTGGGGATGCCGCATTGATGCAATCTTAAATCAGGACCGACGACGATCACCGATCGGCCGGAGTAATCGACTCTCTTACCCAAAAGGTTCTGTCTGAATCTGCCTTGCTTGCCTTTAAGGATGTCAGCTAAAGATTTCAAAAGTCGTTTGCCGCCGGTGGTGGCGGTGGTTACCTGTCCTTTTCTCATGCCGTTATCAATCAAAGCGTCCACCGCTTCCTGCAGCATTCTTTTTTCGTTCCTGACAATGACGTCTGGAGCGTGAATTTCCAAAAGGTATTTCAAGCGGTTGTTGCGGTTGATGACTCGGCGGTAAAGATCGTTCAAATCCGAAGAGGCGTACCTGCCTCCGTCCAATTGCACCATTGGCCTCAAATCTGGAGGTAAAACAGGCAAAACGGTCAAAAACATCCAAGCCGGTTCAATATGGGCCTTTTGCATCGCTCTTAAAACTCTTAATCTTCTTAAGAGTTTCCGGCGGATAATCGGCGAAGCTGCGGGAATTTCTGCCAGAAGATCTTTGATGATTTTTTTAGAATCAATTTCCTGGAATATTTTTCTTAAAGCTTCCGAGCCCGTCCCCGCTTCAAAAACCTCGCCGTATTTTAAAGAAAGATTGTGGTATTCCAGTTCGGAAATAACCTTTAAGGGTTTTAATCCCATCAACTCATCCTTAGCCCTGTCTCTGGCTTTCTTTAAATCAGTTTTTCCTCCCTTCGGGAGATGTCCCGCGGGGACAGATTTTTGATTTTGGCTTTTGGACTTGCTTTGATATTCTTTTTCCATTTCAGCTAACACGGCTTTTCTCGCGTCTTCCGAAACCTTAGTAATAATATAAGAAGCGAAATAAATCACTCTTTCCATCTGGCCCATCGGAATATCCAAAACCATGCCCATTCTTGAAGGAACTCCCCGCAAGAACCAGATATGAGAACAAGGCGCAGCCAAAATAATATGGCCCATTCTTTCCCGACGCACACCGGCTTTAGTAACTTCGACTCCGCACTTGTCGCAAACGATTCCTTTGTAGCGGATTTTGCGGTACTTGCCGCAATAGCATTCATAATCTTTGGTCGGCCCAAAAATCCGTTCGCAAAAAAGACCGTCTTTTTCCGATTTTTGAGTTCGGTAATTGATGGTTTCGGGCTTGGTCACCTCGCCGTGCGACCAGCTTAGAATATCTTCGGGCGACGCCAGTTTTATTCTGATGGATTCAAGGTCAATAACTCGCATAGTATCAAGAAACTTAGTTTCTTTCTTAGAAACTAAGTTTCTAAGTTATTCGTCTTTAATTATCTTTTCCTTCACCTCGACCGCCAATCCCAACGATTTAAGTTCGTTTACCAGCAAGTTAAATGACGCGGGCACTCCCGGATTTCTGATCTTATCTCCTTTTAGAATTGCCTCGTAGGTTGCCGCTCTGCCCGGCACATCATCAGATTTAATGGTCAACATTTCCTGCAACATGTAAGCTGCCCCGTATCCTTCCAAGGCCCAAACTTCCATTTCGCCGAAACGCTGCCCGCCGAATTGCGCCTTGCCGCCCAGCGGCTGCTGAGTGATTAAAGAGTAAGGCCCCGTGCTTCTCATATGAATCTTGTCTTCCACCATATGAATCAATTTCATCATGTAAATTTGGCCCACGGTGATTTTTTCAGGAAAAGCCAAACCTGTTCTGCCATCATATAAGATAATTTTCCCGTCTTCGGGAACTCCAGCGGCTTTCAATTCCGCTTTGATATCTTGTTCGGTGGCTCCTGACAGAGCCGGTGAAATCGCGTGATAACCTAATTTTTCTGCAGCAAATCCCAAATGAGTTTCCAAAATCTGCCCGATATTCATACGAGAAGCGACCGACAGAGGATTCACGATAATATCAATCGCCGTACCGTCAGCCATAAAGGGCATTTCTTCGGTCGGCAAAATCTTAGAAACGACTCCCTTGTTGCCATGCCGGCCGGCTAATTTATCGCCCGCATTGATTTTTCTTAATTGAGCCACCTCAACCTGAATTCTTTTAATAATACCCGGCTCCAATTTGTGTCCTAAGTCCCTTGAAAAAACTTTCACTCCCACGACTCTTCCCTTTTTGCCATGCTCCATGGCGAGTGAGCTGTCTTTTACTTCTCTCGCTTTTTCGCCGAAAATAGCCCGCAGCAATCTTTCTTCGGCAGTTAAATCTTGTTCTCCTTTAGGAGAAATTTTACCGACCAAAATATCGTTCGGCCCCACTTCCGCGCCGATTCTGACAACTCCCTCCTCATCCAAATCTTTTAATTTATCTTCGCCCACATTGGGGATATCGGAAGTTGTCTGTTCGGGCCCGAGTTTCGTTTCCCGAACATCACAGGTAAAGTTTTCCAAATGAATCGAAGTATAATAATCCTCCTTGACTAGCTTGTCGGAAATCACAACAGCATCTTCAAAATTTCTTCCCCGAAAAGGCATAAAAGCGACGAGAATGTTGCGGCCCAAAGCCAAATGTCCCCTGTCGATAGCTCCGCCGTCAGCCAAAATATCGCCCTTCTTCACGGTTTGACCACGTTCAACAATCGGCTTTTGGTGGAAACAAGTGTACTGGTTGGTCCTGATAAAAGTTTTTAAAGGATAATTGCGGCTGTTGACTTTAACGTGTTCTCCATCAACTTCGGTGACAGTGCCCGCTTCTTGGGCGATAACTTCCTGCCCCGAGTCCCGAGCCACTTTGGCTTCCGAACCCGTCAAAACAAAAGGCATCTGAGGTTTAATTAAAGGCACGGCCTGTCGTTGCATGTTCGAACCCATCAAGGCGCGGTTAGCATCATCGTTGCGTAAAAACGGCACCAATGAAGTACCCATAGAAATAAACTGTTCGGCCGCCACGTCGATAAAATCAATCTTGTCCCGATCAACAAGTCCCGGTTCCCCCTTGGTTCGGGCGGCGACTCTCGCCGGAATAATTTTGCCGTTGTCATCAATCGGCACTCCTCCATGAGCGATATTGTATTTCTCTTCTTCATAAGCGGACATGTAGCGAAGTTCTTTCGTCACTTTGCCTTTTGCCACTTTAAAGTAAGGAGTCTCGATAAAGCCGTAAGGATTAATGGTGGCGTAACCGGCTAAGTGCCCCACCAGTCCGATGTTTGGTCCTTCCGGAGTTTGGATCGGGCAAATTCTGCCGTAGTGCGAAGGCTGAACGTCCCTCACTTCAAAACCGGCTCTTTCTCTGGTTAAGCCGCCCGGACCCGTAGCTGACAATCTTCTTTTGTGTTCGAGTTCCGCTAAAGGATTTTCATTGTCCATGAACTGGGACATCTGGGAACTCGTAAAAAACTCTTTCACCACCGCCATCACCGGCCTGGGATTGATAAGCTGCCCCGGAGTCAAAGTGAAAACATCTAAAGTCGACATTCTGTCTTTAATAATTCTTTCCATTCTCATAATGCCCACCCTCATCCTATTCTGCATGAGCTCATTCAATCTTCTCACCCTTCTGTTGCCCAAATGATCAATTTCATCGGGCTTGGCTCCGGGCGTATTGTTGAGCCTGATGATTTCTCTGACGACAGCGATAATATCCTCAGGTTTCAAAACCCTGTCTTTAATAGTCACCTCCTCATCGGACTTGTTGACGTCAGACTTCAACAGTTTTGTTGAAGTTTGACGTCCATGGACTCTGCGAAGTTCGGGAAGTCTCTGCCAGGTTTTCCAGCGGCCGACTTTCGACAAGTCATATCTCTCGAAATTGAAAAACATATTGTTCACCAATTCTTGAGCGCTGTCCGAAGTGGCCAAGTCCCCCGGCCTTAATCGGCGATAAATTTCTACCACGGCCTCCGCTTGAGTTTTCGCCGTATCTTTTTCAAGGGTCGCCTGTAATTCTTTGTCAAAAGTTTCTACGCCAAAAGCCCGCAATAAAGTGGTGGCCGCCACTTTTCTCTTACGGTCGATTTTAACTCCGATAAAACCCGAGGGCTCTGACTCAAACTCAAGCCAGGCTCCCCTATTAGGAATAATCTTAGCGCCGAAATAATTCTTGCCGCCCGTAGTTTTGGCGGTAATAAAGGCTCCCGGCGATCTGATAAGCTGAGCGATGGCAACTCTTTCTACGCCGTTGACGACAAAAGTTCCCCGCTCGGTCATTAAGGGGAAATCAGCTAAAAACACTTCCTGTTCTTTAATTTCTTTAGTTTTGAGATTAATTAATTTGGCCTTAACCCTTAAAGAGACCTCGTAAGAGTCGTTGTTGATTTTCGCTTCCAGGTCGGTTTTGTATTTAGGATTATCCAGTTTAAAATCGGTAAACCAAAGTTCCATTTCCTTGCCGGTGTAATCCCTGATGGGAGACACTTCCAAGAAAAGTTCTTTTAAATCCTGCGCCCAAAACCTGTCCCAGGAATCTGTTTGAACTTTTAACAAATAAGGGAGGGGTAAAGAGACCTTTGATTTGCCGAAGTGTTTGAATTTCATAATGATAAATTCAACTTAAAAAAACCCTGAGGCCTTACTTTTTAGGGTTATTTTGTTTAATATGTTTTAGTCAGAAAAAGGGTCAAGCGAGTTTACTATGTGAAAAACGCAGATAATTCGATTATACTCGTCTTCAAAAATATGTCAAGCCACCAAGGGACTATCTGACAAATTCAATCTTAAGCTCTCTTTTAAGAGCGGCGGCGATTTTTCCCAAAGTATCAATTGAAAAATTTTGCTGGCCAGCCTCTATTCTAGCAACAACGCTTTGTGTGGTATCTAATTTCTCGGCCAGAGTTTTTTGGCTAAGTTTTTGTTTATTTCGTAACTGCAAAATTTGATAAGCGATTCCAAGACGCTGACCTTCTTCTTCGTAAGCATTCTTGAATGCCTTGTTTTTCATCTGATGAGCCAAATAATGCTCAAAAGACGGATAGACAATTTTTTTATATATCTTTTTCATATTTAATAATTTTTTTGTTTAGCTTATAATCTTCGAAATTATTTAGAGCTCTGGCAATCTCTTGTTTCGGAGTTTTAGGAGTCACCTTAAGAAAAGCGTGAAGAAGAATTATTCTCTTCCCTTCTACTGTTACATATAAAATCCTGTGTCTATTATGAGAAAATTCTATCCGTAATTCGCGAATACCCGAACGAATATAACGACTATATGGTTCATCAAGTCTCCCGCCTCGATTGCGAAGAAAAATTATATATGCTGTGATTTTTCCTCTATCTTTAATAGACGACTCCTGGATATATTCAAAAACTGGGATTCGTTTATTATAGCTACTCTGATAATAATAAACTTTGTATTCTTGATGATTCATTACTTAAAGCTGTACTCATGCTTAATATATAGCATATGTGCTATATACTTGTCAAGGCCTAAATCTATCTCAACTGGTTGATCTTGTTCTGAACGTCCTGGTTGCCGGGGTTCAACTCCAGCACTTTTTCAAATTCTTTGAGAGCCGAGGCTTTATTGCCTTGGACTGCGTAAGCTATGCCCAAGGAGTAATGAGCGTTAGAATAGTTCGGCGCCAGCACAATCACCTGCTGGAATTTCTCAATAGCTTTGGCTATCTGATTGCCGTTGAAGTATAAACGACCCAGCTGAAATGAAATCTCAGCGCTGAGAGGAAAACTTTGAGATAAGCTTTCCATTTTAACAATGGCTTCTGGGGCCTTGCCTGCTTTTTCTAAAAGCAAAGCATCTTGGATTAAAGCATCGGCGTAATCGGACTTCTTAGTTATGGCTAAAGCAAACTGCTCTTGAGCTTTATCATCCTCATTGGTCAAAGCATAAAGTTTCCCTAATTCAGTGTAAAGAACCGGGTTCGTCGGCTCTAAGGCAATAGCTTCGGTAAAAGACTTAATCCCCCAATCAATTGCGCCCGAAGCCACGCTTCTGATTTCCCGATAAACCACGCCCAAGGTTTCCCAAGTCGCCACTTGATTCTTACTCAAGTCGGTCGCGATTCTGGCCTGGTTGATGGAATTGGCCACCAGGCTTTGGATCTTGGTTGAATCCTGCTCCTGTTGAGGCTTTTGCATCTCCGTTAAAACTTCGCTCATATAGGCCCGGGCCAAAGTAGCCCGATACTGCGACAAACTGGGATTTAACCTGACGGCTTGCTCTAAATTAATCATCCTCTCGGCGTTTGAGGTGGCCATTTGGGCTTTGACATAATTCATATCGGCCAGATAAAACTTAACAGCGTAAAAGTAGGTTCCCAAAATAGCGACCCCGATAATAATGACCGCGGTTGAGAAAACCAAGCTTAATTCGGGAAATTCCTTGAAAGAAATCACTTTTTCTTTCATCGGCTTTTGCCAGGAAACCACCGAGAGAGCCAGCATCAACCAGAATAAAAATCCTAAAACAGTATTTTGATAATAGAAGAACTGACTGGCCAATAAAGCAATAAAAACCATTAACAAAGGCGAAGCGCCGCTCCCCTGCTGTATTATGAAATAACTCATGATCAGGAACAGGCTAATGACGCTAAGATACAAAAGAATGCCTAAAAATCCCATGGTGGCGAGAATTTCGGCCACGTAGCTTCCGGCCCGGTCAAACCTGATCTGCCACAGCCAGCTCTGATTGAAGGACAAGGATTTTTCTTTGGCAAAATCATAATGGAAAGTGCCGATGCCCGAGCCCAAAAATCCGCTTTTCGCATCGCTGGTCGCCGAATCAAAGCCAATCCCCCAAGAAGTTGTTTGATCTAAAACCTGCTCTCTGGGCAAGCCGGCCACGACAGTCTGCACATCAAAGGGAATTAAAACAGCGGCTACGACAATCAAGAAAATAGGTATTAAAAGACGATTAACATTTTCTCTGAAGATTCTTTTCCATAAGCTCAGGGCCACAAATAAGGTTAAGGTAACCAATAACACCAGCCAAGCGGAAGTGAAATCAACAAGCGCCATCAATCCCAAACTGGCTATTAATAATACCCATTGCAGAATATTCTTGCTCTTACCTTGATCGGTTCCGAACAGCATCAAACCGGTTAAAAGAGTAGTTAACACTGCTAAGAAAACACTGAATCCTTCCAATGAAGCTGAAGTGGAATTAAAGACGAGCTGCTTCATCACCATGGGCAGAAAAGCCAATTTGGCTAAAACTCCGAAAATGCCAAGGTAGGTCAATAAAACCGCTGTCAGTCCTGACCAGATAAATGTTTTAAGCAGGCTGGAGATGCGCTTAACCTCAAGGTTATTCGTCACCACAAAATACAAAATAACCAGACTCAAAAGCCCGATTAAACCGCCGGTAAACCGGCCGTAAAAGCCGAAGAGACTCGAGGTCTTATCAACCGAAAAGACGGCTGATAGAATCGCCACTGCTAAAAATCCCAAGATAAAAAGGTCTAAAGGCGTTCTTTTAAAACGGAGCTCCTTGTCCACCAAAGCCATTTTGGCCAGCCAGCAGAAAAAAGACAAAGAAACCAGAATAAATAATAAATACTGCTTATTGAATTCAAACGCCTCAAAACTGAAAGGCAGGAAAAAAAGCGGCACTAAAAACGCTAAGACGTACATATTAATATTGATAATGCGGCTGAAGATGTTGTCCATGTGTTTAGTTTTTACGTTAATTGTTATTATTAATTACGATACCAGAGCTAACTATATTATAACTGTTGTAAAAAGATTAATCAATAAGTTCTTGATTTTAAATGATGCTGGAGTAGTGGTTTAGGCGGTCAATGGAATTATCTGCTTTTAAAATAATACATATTGCGTCAACTCGATATGGCCCTTTCCAGCGCGCCTGATTAACATAACCCTGGGCGTTCAGCCAAAGTTTTCGCAACTTTTTTTTATTAAGCGAATCTTCGGGCGTGCCGAATAAGTCCCCTCTTTTAGTGCGTACCTCCACAATAACGAGAGTTTTATCTTTTTCTGCCACCAAATCAATCTCGGCATATTTTGTTTCGTAATTCTGTTCAAGAATTACATAGCCCTGTTTTTCCAGATATTCTTTGGCGATTGCTTCGCCGATTTTCCCGGTTTGTAAATTAAACTCCTTCATAGTGAGTGGTGCTCAATATATCGAGGGGTTAACCCTCGCTATAACTTTTTGATCGGTACTGCAACGCCTCGGCCATATGTTGAACTTCTATTCCCGGAGAGTCTGCCAAATCGGCAATGGTGCGCGCCACCTTGATCATTTTTAAATAAACTCGCGCCGACAACTGAAACTTCATAGCCGCTTGCTGTAAAATTTGCTCCACTTCTTTTGACAACGGACAATATTTTTTAATATGGCTGTTTTTCATTTCGGCGTTGGTATGAATTAAATCTTCGGCAAATCTGGCTTGCTGAATTTTGCGGGCAAACATAACCCTTTCTTTAATTAATTTTGACGGCTCTAAAAACTCGGAGGCTTTTTGATTTTCGGCCAGCTCTTTAACATCAACCGGCGGAACATCAACGTGTAAATCAATTCTGTCCAGCAACGGCCCGGAAATTCTTTTTTGATATTTTTTAATTTGCTGGACAGAACAAACGCATGCTTTCTTCGGATGATTTAAATAACCGCACGGACACGGATTGGCTGACGCCACCAGCATAAACCGCGCCGGATATAAAACCCTTTCCTGGCTTCGGGAAATGGTCACAAACCCGTCTTCCAACGGCTGGCGCAAGGCCTCCAAAACAGAACGGGGAAATTCGTTGAATTCATCAAGAAACAACACGCCCCTGTGCGCCAAACTTATTTCTCCGGGGCGAGGCCTTGACCCGCCGCCAATCAAGCCAACCTGCGAGGCAGTATGATGAGGCGAACGGAATTGCCGCGCCACCAACAGCGCTCCGCCGGGAGGAATGACGCCGGCCACTGAATGAATTTTCGTCGCTTCTAAAGATTCCGCTTCATTTAAGGATGGCAAAATGCCGGGCAAGGCTCGAGCCAACATGGTTTTGCCCGCGCCGGGATTGCCCACTAATAAAATGTTATGTCCGCCGGCAGCCGCAATTTCCATAGCGCGCTTGGCCTGCTCTTGGCCCAAAACATCTTTCATATCAAACTCGATCAAATCATCGGACAATGTTTCTTTCACCGGCTGATAAATTAAAGGTAAAATACATTGTCTTTCTGCAAAATGCGCCAACAACTGCCTCAAATTTTCCACCGGATAAACATTAACACCCCTGACAATCGCCGCTTCGTTGGCCGAATCTTTCGGCACAAAAACATTTTTATATCCTTTTTCTTTGGCAAAAAGAGCTAAAAGCAAAGCGCCCTTAGTGTGCCGCAAGTCGCCCGAAAGCGAAAGCTCGCCGAAAAACAACGACTTTTCGGGAATCGGGCAATTTGTCAAAGCCGCTAAAATTCCCACGGCAATCGGCAAATCATAAGCCGAGCCCTCTTTGGGCACATCGGCCGGCGCCAGATTGACCGTGATTTTCTTTTGCGGAA
>JBBTYF010000049.1:0-17933 GCA_038061935.1 Patescibacteria group bacterium
CTTTCTTTTTCAAACCCTGATGCGCCTGAAGTATAGTTAAATTGGTTAAAACCATTTATTTAAGGATTGATCTTACTTTAATATAATTATCTTTGGTTTCCGGCGCCAAGGCCAACAAGTTCTGAACGCATTTTTCCGCCACATCTTTTCTAAAAACATTTTTCACCGACAGGGGGCGGGCAGTCTCTTTTGTTTCGGTAATATCTACTTTTTTCAATTTTTCTATGTAATCCAAAATCGCCGAGAGGTCTTTTTTAAACTTCTCTTCTTCTTTTTTGCTTATGCTCAATCTGGCTAAAACGGCGATGTGCCGTACTTCCTTTAATGAGATCATGCTAATTAAAATGATCCTACCTTGGCGGTTCTAGATATTCGGTTTCGGCCAAGACCTCTCTTAATTCATCGAGGTTCTCTAACACCAAGCCCGCGCCTCGGGCTACGGCCGTCACCGGATCTTCAACAATGCGGGCGGGAATTTTTGTTTCTTTGGTAATTAAAACATCAAGACCGTTAAGCAGACTGCCGCCGCCTACGAGCGAGATGCCGTTTTTCATCACATCGGCTAAAAGCTCAGGCGGGGTTTCTTCCACCGCGGCTTTGATGGTGTTGACGATCTGTTTGATTGATTTTGATAACGCTTGGGCAATATTGTTTTCAGAAACCAAAATTTCTTCGGGCAAACCAGTCACCAGATTTCTTCCCCTCATCGGCATTTCCTTTTTCCCTTTCATAGGAAAGGCGGAGCCGATGCCGATTTTAATTTCTTCGGCGGTCCTCTCTCCGATCAATAACTTATACTCTTCTTGCGCGAACTGAATAATGTCTTCGTTAAGCTTATCGCCGGCAACCCTTAAGCTTTTAGACAAAACAATCCCTCCCAAAGAAATCACCACGACTTGGGTTGTGCCGCCGCCGATATCAACAATAAAATTACCGCCCGCTTCTTGAACGGCCAGTCTTGCTCCAATGGCCGCCGCCATCGGCTGTTCAATCAGATAAACTTCGCTCGCCCCGGCTGATAAGCCGGCGTCCCTGACTGATTTCTTTTCAACTTCCGTCACCTCGCAAGGCACTCCGATGATGACGCGGGATCGGGGTTTAAAAAAGAATTTTCTTTGCTGGACCTTCTCAATGAAATAGCGCAGCATTTGCTCGGTCACCTCGAAATCGGAAATAACTCCGTTCACCAAAGGGCGCGTCGCCACAATATGAGCCGGGGTTCTCCCGACCATCTTTTTGGCTTCATCTCCTATAGCCAAAACCTGCCCGGTTTTTTGGTTGATGGCCACGACCGACGGCTCAAAAATAACAATCCCCCGCCCCCTCAAATAAACAAGGGTCGTGGCTGTGCCCAAATCAATGGCAATATCTTGGAAAAAATGTGAAATAATTTTCTTAAACATAATCTTTTCCGCCAGAGGCGGACCTCAACCCAGGGCCGATGAGCCTCGGGCTCAAGCCTTGGGCTGGAATTCTTAGTTTAAAAACTGTGGCAAATCGTTTATTTTAATTAACTTGATTTCCTCCTCTGTTCTTTTTTTCATTTCAACCGAATCTAATTTTAGAGTCTTTTCACTGACAACCATTCTTAACGGGATGCCGATTAAATCTGCTTCGGCGAATTTTTCGCCGGCGGTTTTGTTTTCTCTATCATCGTACAATACCTCAATCCCCTGTTTCTGTAAATCTTGATAAATTTTTTCTGCCAGCGATTTGACTTCCAAACTCTCCCCAATTTTAATAAGATGAACCTTAAAAGGAGCCACTTCCTCTGGCCAAATCATGCCCCTAGTGTCGTTATGCGCCTCAACTATGGTCCCCATCAACCTGCCCAAACCAATGCCATAGCACCCCATCATGACTATTTTTTCTTGACCTTCTTTGTCTTTAAATTTAAAATCGAATACTTTAGTGTATTTATCTTTCAATTTAAAGATATTCCCGACCTCGATAGATTTCCTTATTTCCAGTTTTTTATTGCCGCATTCCGGGCATTGATTTTTTTCCTCTTGGATAATTTCCTTGTTTATGCCAAGATTGCATTTCGGGCAAAGATATATTTCATCTTCTCCCGCCGGGGTAATTGTCTGAAATTCATGGGAATATTTAGAAAAAGTCCCGCCGGAAGCCAAGGTTAAAAAAGTGTCTTTACCCAATCCACATCGCTCAAAAATTTTAAAATAGGCGATTTTAACTTTTTCGTAATATGAGTCCAGGTCTTTTTCATCGGCATGAAAAGAATAAAGGTCTTTCATGACGAATTCCCGCCCTCTTAAAAGTCCTGATTTTGAGCGCAACTCATCGCGAAATTTATCTTGTATTTGATAAACGTAAACAGGGAGATCTTTGTAAGAATTTACAAAGTTTTTGACGAGCGGGGTGACGATCTCTTCGTGAGTCCAGCCCAAACTAAACTCTTTTTCTTCCCTATTTTTAAGCCTGAACATCTCCTCATGTTGCCATCGGCCGGTCTTCTCCCATAAGGCTTTGGGATGTAAAACCGGCAAAAGCACCTCCTGGCCGCCGATATTGTTAATCTCTTCTCTGATAATGTTCTCAATTTTTTTAAATACCAAAAGCCCCAAAGGCAAATAAGAATATACCCCCGCCATTAATTTATCGACAAAACCAGCTCTAATTAAAAGCTGGGCGTTGATACTAAGCTCGTCTTTCGGCGCTTCTCTTAAAATTTTGGTAAAAATTTCTGATTGGCGCATATAATTAAAAAATCCTCGGGATATCGAATTTAAACGTAACGAAAATCATAAAAACAATTAATAAAACAAAGAAAGTGGCGGTAATATTCTGCTCTATTTTGCAATTAAGGGCTTTCCCTCTTATAGCTTCGATAGCCAAAAAAAACATCTTGCCGCCGTCCAAAGCCGGAATGGGCAGGATATTGGTTAAGGCCATGGCTACCGCAATATAAGAAATCAGGAAGAAAAAATAACTTGCCCCCATTTTAGAGTATTGCCCCAATAGATCCAAAATCCCTATCGGCCCGAACATTTCCATTTTTAAACCGCTGGGTAACTTAGCTATGCCCAAAGCGTTTTTCAAAGCCGCTATCCATCCTGAAACAACGTTAGCAGTCATTCCAGAGGTAACCCTCACTCCCTGCCAAGGAGCTGAAAGCCAAGAATACTGCCTTAAGGCGGTTCTGGTTAAAGCCACGCCCATCGGCGGCACGATCTGCTTTTCAAAAACATCCTGTCCCCTGGCCACAGTAAGATTAATTTCCTTGCCCTTGTTGGCCAAGGCGAAGTTTTGCACATCGCTGACTTTTTCAAAACCGACCAGAATGTCTCCCGCTTTCAAACCAACTGCTTCAGCCGATGAATCGGGTAAAACTTGAGCAATCTGAATTTTTATTTCTTTAAAGTTGTAATTTTCCTCGTCCGTAACAGCTTGCGGCAGGCCCCAGGTTGCCGAAACAATCCCCAATAAAACGGCTGAGACCACCCAAAACGAAACGACGCCGCCGATGATAATGAGAAATCTCTGCCAAATGGGTTTGTCGGTAAAACTGCGGTAATCCTCGACGCCTCCTTCTTCGCCATGGATTTTAACAAAAGCGCCGAAAGGTATTAAATTAAAAGAATAAACAGTTTCGCCGATTTTTTTACCGAAAATCCGCGGCGGAAGGCCAACGCCGAATTCTTCAACCTTAGCCCCGAATTTTTTCGCCAAAATAAAATGGCCGAACTCATGGATGACCATAAGAGCGACTAAACTAAAAAGAGCGATGAGAATAGTAATAACCATAAATTCTATACAAAAATGAGCTTATGTTCTACGATGCTATCTCTTGCTTTTTCTTTTCTCCTAGCTCGTCGATTTTCTTGCCGTAATCATCAATCATTTTCTGGAGATCATCTTTAGCTCGAAATTTGTCGTCTTCTCTGACCTTGCCTTCCTTAAAACCATCTTGAACCTGCCGCCAGGCATCTTCCCGCCACTTTCTCAAAACTTGCCGGGCTTGCTCTTGTTTTTCAGACAAAAGCTTAGCTAATTCTTTCCGGTAATCTTCAGTTAAAGATGGTAAATTAATCCTAACCGCATCCTTATCAACAATCGGCGAGGCGCCCACGCCGGTTCTAGATAAAGCCGCAACAATTCCTTCAATATATGATTTATCCCAGGGCTGAATTAAAATTTGGCGCGGTTCAGGCGTAGAAATAGCCGCCAATTGTTTTAAGGGGAACTTCTGCCCGAAACAATCCACCACTACGTCTTCCACGAGGGACGGGTTGGCTCTAGAGGTACGAATTTTACCTAATTCTCCCTCAAAAAAAGCGATGACTTTGTCGAACTCCGGTTTAGTTTTCTCGATAATTTCTTTGTATGTTTCCATAAGTGTCTATTTAAAATAATAAGAATCTTGTCTTCGTCAAGAATCTTGAAATTTTCGTTTCACTCAAATTATAACAAAATCTCCCCCGCTTGTCGAGTAAAAATAAAAAGGTAAGGATAAACCTTACCTTGACGAGAGATTACTTCATCTGTATTTAAATTTTCCAGGGGTACTCCCCTGCCAGACCCCAAAAGAAAAGAGTCGCCCCACCCAGCATGATCGGAATTGCTACGCCAAGCGCTAGCCAGACATTTATCGGCGATAAAATCATACCAGCACTGACGCCACCCACAAAAGATATTATTAATCCTAAAACCGTAAGAAGAATCCTCCTTTTATTTCCCATACTTCCTCCTTTTCTATTCTTTTATTTTCAAGTTGCTAGATTCACCATACTCCTCCTATATTTCTTTTTACCCTTCCCACCCTAAAAGTCAATCATTAGCGAGATCGTTTCTCGCTAATTACTCGATGACTACTTTTTCGAAATCGGCTAATTCTTTTTTGAATTCCAACCAACTATTTACTGATTCTCTACAGCCATTTATTCCACCCATCGTCTCGGTCAAAAATTCCCGATTGGTTAAAGACGGGAAATTTTTGCTTTCTAAATAATCTGGATAACTTGACCACTTATAATTTTTCACAAAATCAATCGCTTTTTTAGCATCTTGGATTCCCCCTTCTTTCCAATTGGAAAAGATAATTGCGACGGGATTAGTATGAATATAAACAAATATCGTGTAGAGTTGTTTATCATTTTCAATATGAACTAACCTGTATCTCCCCTGAAACACGTGCCCCATCCTTTTGTATCTCTGGTTGTAATAGGCGCTATAACCCGCCCCAATTTTTCTCATAAATTTACTAATCCCACCATCTTGTAGTTGTCTCACTAATAAGTGCACATGATTGGGCATCAAGCAAAAAGCTAAGATTTCCACCAATAATTTCCTTCCTTCCATATTAGCGAGAAACGTTCTCGATGGTGATTTATTGATTTGCCAACGATGAGTAGAGGAAATTGGATGTACGTTATTAAACGCAAATAAATCGCTAATCATCCGAAAATAATCTTTTTCATCACGAAAAAGCTTCAGGCCCTCTATGGCCCTTGTCACAATATGATATATTTCTCCGTTAGCTAAAGATGGTCTTTTGGCTGACATGGTTCAATTAGCGAGAAACGTTCTCGCTAATTAAATTGTAACGAATTTTTAAAGTTTTGTCGAAAACTATAATTCCAGCATCAGTATTTCTAAAGCGAGCCGGTTGTTTACATTGGTCGTTGATATTAAAAAGCTGATGTCTTGAATGGTCTTTAGTATCTTCCTTAACTTCATTATGGGGTAATCGCTGGACTTACCGTTAATTACCCCGAGAAGCGTTTCCCGAAAATAACTTAACCAGATGTCTAAAACACTCTTTAAATCAGCTGAGCTATCGGCCAGGGCTTTCGCATATTGGAAGCGCGAAAGCAGATTTTCGCTGCTCAATCTGGTAATTTCCCCTATCGCCTCTTTCTCTTTGGTATTTTTCTCTGAAACCGGCAAAGAATAGAATCTCAGGCGTTCCACGCGCGATAAAATAGTCGGCAAAAGCATTTCTGGATATTCGCTGATCAGAATAAACAAGGAATTACCCTTAGGCTCTTCCAGCATTTTCAGAAAGGCTGATTGCGCTTCCTGATTTAATAGGTGAGCTTTGTCGATAATGACTGTTTTGAACGGCGCCGAATAGGATTTTAAAGAAAGGCTGTTCTGTAAATCCCTGATCTGGGTGATTTTTATCTCTTTGCTTTCTTCTGGCTCAACAATGGTTAAATCCGGATGGGTATTTTTTTTGATATCTGAACAAGCGCGGCAAGTTAAGCAGGGCCGGGCTTCAAAATCCTTGGCTTCGCAATTTAATAACTTAATGAACTCTAAAGCTAAGGCCCTTTTACCGGAGGCTAATTGCCCGTAAAACAACAGAGCATGGGGTGTTTTCCCAAGCTCAGCTGTTTTTTTTAACAATTGCCACTGTTTTGGATTTCTTAGCATTAACGCTTCGCCATTATGCTCTTTTTATAAACATCGAGGTTCTCTAAAACAACGCCCGTGCCTTTAACCACGCATAATAGGGGTTCTTCGGCGATGAAACAAGGCACGCCAGTTTCTTTGGCAATCAATTTATCGATATTGTTCAGTAAAGCCCCGCCGCCGGAAATCACCATGCCCTTATCCATGATATCGGCCGAAAGCTCCGGGGGTGTATTCCTTAAAACATGTTTAATAGTATGAATAATTTCAGCTAAAATTTCGGAAATAGCTTCGCAAACTTCGTTGGAAGAAACTTTAATCGTTTTGGGCAGCCCCGAAACCATGTCCCTGCCCCGCACGCTGATTATTTTTTCTTCTTTCTCGGGCATGGCCGTGCCGATTTTAATTTTAATCTCTTCAGTCGTCTGTTCGCCCAATGACACGTTGTGCTTGTCTTTAATATATTCCCCGATGGCTCGATCCATTTTATCGCCCGCCACTCTGACCGAACTTGAAGTCACAATGCCTCCGAGCGAAATTACGGCAACCTCTGAGGTCCCGCCGCCGATATCCACGATTAAATTACCGGAACACGCGTTAATGGGAATGCCGGCGCCAATGGCGGCCAGAATCGGCTCTTTAACGACATACGCTTCTTTCGCCCCGGCATTGATGGCCGCTTCCAGCACCGCTCTTTTTTCAGTTGAGGTGATGCCGGCCGGTACGGAAATCATCAATTCCGGTTTGAAAAACTTGAAAGGACCGGCGGTTTTCTCGATGAAATGCCTTAACATGGCTTGAGTCACCCGGAAATCAGCGATCACTCCGTCCTTCATCGGCCGATAAACCCTGATGGTGTCGGGGGTTTTCCCGATCATTTCTTTGGCTGACGCTCCGATGGCTAAAATCTTGTTTTCCTGCAAAGATACGGCCACGACCGAAGGCTCCATCAAAACCACCCCTTTTTTGGGAACGAAAACCAGAGAATTACACGTGCCCAGATCAATACCGATTTTTCTTACAAACATACGAATGTAATGAGTACCCCGCCCCCTATGCTGTTTGAAATCAACAAAAAAGCAAATTGGACGAGATATCTCTTTATTATGTATTTATTAAACTTTTAGATGCTTAGGGGGCGGGGTTTCGTTACACTCAATCTTTTACTCTTTTAATATCAGCGCCTAATTTTTGTAAGCGCTCCTCGATTCTCTCATAGCCCCTGTCTATCTGATAGATATTATCAATGGTTGTTTTGCCTTGAGCGATAAGGCCCGCCATAATCAGCGCGGCTCCGCCTCGGAGATCAAAGCTGCCCAATTCCCTGCCCTGAAGCTTGCTGGGGCCATTGATAATAGCCCGATGCGGATCAGCGAAATAGATCTCTGCTCCCATCTTATTGATTTCTTCAAGATATTTCAAGCGTCCTTCGTAAAGCGGGTCGTGGACCAACGTGGATCCCGGCGACTGCGTCGCCAAAACGCCGAAAGCCGATTGCAGATCGGACGGAATGCCCGGATACGGCAAACTCTGGATTTTATCGATTTTAAGATGTTTCCAAGGTAAAACCCTAACAGCGTTGCGGCCGATAATTTTGTAAGGCACGCCGAAATCTTTGAGTTTTTTTAACGGCAATTCCAAAAAGTCGACTTCCACATTTTTAACAAGGACATTCCCGCGAGTCGCGGCCGCAATCAAAATAAACGTGCCTGCTTCCACCGGATCGTTCATTAAACGATGTTTAACCCCTTTTAATTTAGAACGGCCCTCAATAATAATTTCATGAGTACCCGCCCCTTTGATCTTAACCCCCATTTTATTTAAAAATTTAGCGAGCTCCCGAACCTGATAATCGCCGTCAGCGATCTTGATGACCGTCCGACCCGGCAAAAAACTCGCAAAAAGTATCAGATTCTCGGTGGCCGTAACCGAAAACTCATTAAGGACCACCTCGCCGCTTTTAGCTTGAGCTTTTTTAAAAAGATATTTCTTTCCGTTCTTGGTAATCTTAACTCCCAATTGCAGAAAACCATCCAAGTGCGTATCAATGGGTCTTGCCCCGATTACGCAACCGCCCGGTCGCGGAAAACTGACAATACTGAACCTGGCTAATAACGAACCCAAAAACAACACCGAGCCGCGCAATAAACCGATTAAGTCTTCCCTGACTTTCGAAGGATTCAAGCGCTTGTTTTGAATTATAACCGTCCTCTCCCCTTTCCAAGAAATCTGAGAACCCATGCTTTTCATGATTTCCAGCATCCGGAAAACATCTTCGATTAAAGGAAGATTGGAAATTTCGCAAACTTTAGTGGTCAAAAGAGTGGCGGCTAAAATAGGAAAAGCGGCATTTTTTGCCCCCCGAACTTCAATCTCGCCTTTCAAGGGTTTGCCGCCGTTGATGATGAATTTCTCTGCCATAATAATTTATCTTACTTGAAAATTAACCTTTTAGCAAACCCCCCTGCTCCAAAAAGAAAAATCCCGCCAATAACAAAAATTGCGGGATAACCCAAAGAACCAATAAGCAATCCTCCAACGATGGCTCCTGTGGCTGTGGCTAGTGGAGCAAAAATCGTGTCAACGGCGGCTGACTCTTCGGGGTATTCCCTCAATCTAATTGACATCATCCCCGACCGGCCGGCGCTGGCTATTAATCCGCCGAGATATTTCCCAAGCATAACGATGAATACCGAATAAAAATTAAAGACATTGGCGAAACTGCCTAATAGAATGGAAAAAATACCGGTGATTTGGGCCCCGCGAAAGATGTTCGCTTCGCTTTTAAAGCGAGCTATCTGTTTTATTGCCCATATAGAAATAGGTAAAAATATAAAAGCCAGCAAAGAATTGAAAATTAGAATCTGGTTTTGGCTCCAACCAAGATTTTTCAGGAATAGCACAAAAAAAGTATTATTAAATCCCGCTAAAATCAAAACTAAGAAAGAAACAAAAACGGGCAAGAAAATAACTTTTGTTTTTAATAATCCGAAAACCTTAACATAATTCCGGCTGACCTCCCTAATTTTTATATTTTCAGTTAAACAACTAGTCTGATTTTTTAATTTAACAAAACAAAAAACGGCATTAAAAAACTGCAAAATCAGACTGAAAATGAAAACGCCGACAAAATCAAACTTCCAAATTAACAATGCCCCAATGGCCGGAGCCAAGGCGTCGGCGTAGGAAGGAGCGGAATAAAACCAGGCGAAGGCCCGATCCGGATTTTCCAGTTTCAACCCCATCATCACCGCGCGAGAACTGACAAAAAATAAACTGGCCGAAATTCCCAAGACCACTTGAAAAAAGTAAAAAACAAATAAGTTAGAAAACAAAATCATCGCGAGCGCATAAGCTCCGTAACCCAATATCCCGATAGCCATTAAAATCGCCGGATTAATTCGGTGATTCAAAAAACCGACCAGGGGCGCGAAAAGAGCAATCGGCAGATAAATCAAAAAATTAGTGTAACCAATTTGAGGCAAAGAGAAGGATTTGGCGACTAAAAACAACGGGAAGTACAAGGAAAAGAGCTTATAGCCGAACATCAAAAAGAAATGAATAATAGTGGCATCTCTGGTAATCTTCTCAATTTTAGGCAACGTAAACATATTAAACTATTTTAACAGGGTTGTTGGGCTAAGCCAAGTAAATATAAAAGGCGTCCGTTTTAAGACGAACGCCTTTCTTTTTTTTATTCGAGACCTAATTCCTTTCGCAACTTAGCAAGCGCTTCCTCGGGATTACTGAAATATTCAGTAGTTTCCCAATTTAGTTTTATCAACCCGAGAAAAGCTGATGCCTCTGCCCGATATAATGACACGGGGCTGTTTATTAGAGCGCCTAAACTCATCCGGCACATTCTCTTGCCCCAGCCGCTCAAAAGCTGCTGACCCTTGGGCTGTTGGGCTAACTCATACAACTCATTGGGACTTACATCTATTGTCTTTCTTGCCATAGGAGCATTTTCGTTCCAGTAGATGGGCCACGAAGGAATCGGCATCATAAATGCCCAGTCGCAGATTCCCTTGGCCGAATCATCTAATATGGCCAGATAAAGCGGCGGGTTTGGAAGGATCATAATATTAATCCCTAAATCATTTTTAACCTTCGAAACAAGCTCCCTTCTCAAAACCTCAAGCGTTAATGCTTTTTTGAGGTCTGTTTCTCCAACCCTGCCCCCGGGCAGTTCATAATCACCCTCAAAGGTTTTCCCGGGTATAATGGAATCCTTTTCAATCCTCCGCTGTAAACGATTTTTTCCTTCGCTAGTTAAAAGTCCCGCGAACACGCCAATTGTCTTCGGTCTTTCCATCTCAATACCTCCTATTAAATTTTCAATGAATAAATTAATATAACAAATTTATCCCCGTCCGTCAAGTATTAAATGAAAGAGGCCGAACCTCTTTCATCGGGCGGTTGGCAAATGTTTAATCTTAGATTAAGATGGATGTAAGATTATGACAAAGAAAGCAAGAACAATTCTTTTCGGTATCTGTGTTTTTTTGTTTGCGCTCACGGCGCCGACGGTTATTTTATATTCCCAAGGATACCGCTTTGATTTTGAAACAAAAAAGGTAGTGCAAGTAGGCGGGCTTTATTTCAAAGTAGCACCACGGAGCGCTCAAGTATATTTGAACGGTAAACTGAAAGAGACCACCTCTCTTTTCACCAGCTCCGCGCTTATTGAGAATCTCCTACCCAAGATGTATTATGTGGAGATAAAAAAAGACGGCTACCATTCATGGCAAAAAACCCTGGAAGTTAAAGAACGGCAGGTCACTGACGCCAAAAATATCACTCTCTTCCCTCAAAATATCGGCTTTGCCACCACCAGCTCTCCGTTACCTAAAATTATCGTCAACGCCACCTCTTCGGACGGCCAAAAGGTTATCGAGGCCGACAATCACGAAATTTTGATTTATTTTCCCAAAGAAGATAAAAAAATCTTTCTGACCCGCTTCTCCGAAACCATCGGCAAGATTTTTTGGCTTAACGATTATTATTTGATTTTTAACACCGGGGATAAATTAAAAGTCGCCGAAATCGACGACCGAGACAGATTAAACATTATTGATATCGCGGAGTTTAAAACTCCTGAAATCTTTTGGAATACAGCTACCGGGAAACTCTATATTTTGAGCAGAAAAACTCTCTTTGTTTCTGAAAATTTACTCCCCTAATTTTTCAATCTTCTTTTTAAACTCATCCCACTTCAATTCGCTCTTGCCGGCAGAAACACAAATGTCTTTAAATTGGCAATAGACGCATTGCTTATTCCGCGGAAAATCTGACATTTGCTCCGGGACAATATTGGCTTTGATTTTCTTATCAAGATCTTCCAGTCCATTTAAAAGACCCTTGACCCGATCGACGTCGTACTCTATGGGGAAATCTTTCAATTCCGAAGTATCCTTGCTCATATAAAGCAGGATTCCTTTAGGGATACCGAAATAATGCATATAAAGCTGAATCTGGTTGATATTCTCTTCTTTGGGAGCCTCGAGCTTCCTGAAGATCATGCTGTTCATGCTTTTGAAATCAACCACATAAAGTTCGTTGTTTAAAGTGATAATGGCGTCGGCTCGGCCGGAAATCAGAGCTTGCGGAGGAATCTGGACTTCAGAGGACCTAACGAGTCCCAAACTGAAAAGGGTGTTTAAAAGCTGCATTTGAATGTAATCTCCGTGATCAAACAGCCGCAGCATCCGAGCTTCCATTTTCTCCCGAGTTATGTTTTTAAACTTAAAAAAAATGGCGCGGGTGCATTTGCCGGCATCGGTAATGTAAAAATGGTTTTGTTCCCTGTCTTTCTCTTTGTCCAAATAAAACTGATCGATAAGTTCCTTAAGCATAAACTATGAAAGAGGTTCTTTTTAACGCTTGTTCCATTGAGGAGCTTTTCGAGCGCGCTTTAACCCGAACTTCTTGCGTTCCCTCATGCGGGAATCTCTGGTTAAAAAGCCGGTTGTTTTGAGCCTATCGCGGTAGTCCGGACTGAACTCGGTCAAAGCCCTGGCTGTGCCGTGCCTCAAGGCCTCTGCCTGGGCATGCAATCCTCCGCCCCTAACCTTGGCCGTTACGCTGAACTGATTAAGGCAACCCATTTTATCCAAACAAGACAATGCTGTTTGTTGGAGCTCTTTTGCAGGAAAATATTTATCTAAAGTTTTATCGTTAACCGTAAAATCCTTGGAATTGCCGGCTTGCAGACGAACGCGAGCCACGGCCGTTTTTCTTCGGCCGGTTGCTTCAAAAAAATGAAGTGCTTTCGCTTCTTTAACAATCTCGGGCTTCGCTTTTTTTACCTGTTTTTTAGTTTTTATTGGCATTTCAATCTTTTTATTTGCTCGGCTCTTAATTTATTCTTGGGCAACATTCCCCAAACAGCTTTTTTCAAAACTTCGTGCGGATTTTCAGCAAAAAGCTTTTTCATAGGCACCGATCTTAAACCTCCCGAGTAAGAAGTGTGGTGCTTGTATTTCTTCTGTTCCAATTTCTTGCCGGTGAATTTAGCCTTCTCGATATTCTTAACCACTACGAAATCGCCCAAATCCTGGTTTGGTTGATAATTCGGTCGGTGCTTGCCTCTCAAGGCCAAAGCAATAGTAACAGCCATTCTGCCTATAGATTCTCCGGTCGCGTCGATGGTTAAGGTTTGTCTTTTCATAATCACTTAATAAATTCAATTATGGCCATTCTCGACCCGTCGCTGAACCTTTGGCCAAGCTTGATTACCCTGGTGTAGCCTCCTTTCCTTGTTTGATAGCGCGGGGCTAATTCGCTCATTAATTTTTTTACAACTTTGGGCGCAAAAAACTGAAGAAGCCTTCTTTTAGAATTCAAATCTCCCCTCTTGGCAATGGTTAGAAATCTTTCAACGTAAGGAGAGGCCTCTTTGGCTTTCGCCTCAGTGGTTTGAATTTTTTCCTTCAAAATGAGGGCTGTCGCTAAACCTTTCATTAAGGCGATCCTCTGACCGCTTTCCCTATTAAACTTTCTTCCGCTTTGTCTTTTTCTCATGTTTTTTGACTAGTTTCTTTTTGATTGGCTTTTCCCGCCCAATTCTTTTTGGGCGAGGCTCGCCCCCGAGGGGGGCGGCGACCTCTTTGAACGATTCCTGCAGTAAGGTGAAATGCTTCACTAAAATGTCGGCGGCTTGGGAAAAAACTTCTTCCGGAGTCAGGGTGCCGTCGGTTTCCAGTTCTAAAATCAATTTATCGAAATCGGTCTTTTCTCCAACTCTCATATTTTCAACTCGAAAACTTACTTTTCTGACCGGAGTAAAAATAGCGTCAACAGCGATCGTGCCGATTTCCAATTTACCTATTTTTCTCGCTTCCACCGGTTCATAGCCCAAACCCTTCTCCACTAAAATTTCTATATCAAGTGAAGACGACTTAGCCGTCAAAGTGGCCAAATGCGCATCCTTGCTAACCAACTCAAGCTGGCTAGGTACCTCGAAAGCCGAAGCTTTGACTATCTTGATTCCCTTAATTGAAAGAGTAGCCCTTTGGGGCTCGTCGGTGTGTAATTTGAATCTAAGCTGTTTGATATTCAAAAGAATCGTAATGACGTCTTCCATTACTCCGGGAAGAGTTGAAAACTCGTGCTGCGCTCCCTTAATTTTAACTTGGGTAACGGCGGCTCCCGGCAAAGAAGAAAGCAAAACTCGGCGCAGACTATTGCCGACAGTAACTCCGTAACCCGGATAAAGGCCGGCTATTTCAAAAATAGCTGAATTCTCTTTCTTCTCGACGATTTTTGGCTGAGACGGTAAAGGAATCATACGATTAATTTTTATTTATTAATTTTTATTTTAAGAGGTCCGACCTCCTAACATTACGTTAATTTCGGGAGGTCGGACCTCCCAATATTTAGCGGGAATAAAATTCAAAAATAGTTGACAGCTCAGCTGGCGGGGCGGCTTCGATTAAATTTGGAGCTCCCACCACTTCGCCTTCAAGCTTTTCTGGATTCAATTTTAACCAAGCGGGCGGCTGATACTTTTTGATCGTAAGAGCCACTTTCTCGATGTTTTTCTTTTTTAAAGAAACCGGATTTACAGCCACTTTGTCCCCTTTTTCTAATTGATAAGAGGGCTTGTCGACGGCCTTGCCGTTAATCAAAAAATGGCCGTGGGAAACGAATTGGCGGGCCTGAATCCGGGAACTCGCAAAACCTAATCTAAAAATAACATTATCAAAGCGGCTTTCCAATGTCTGAATCAGAGTATTGGCGGCATTTTCAACCTTGCCCCTTCTTTTTAAAATATCTTTGACGTATTTCGCAAACTGCCTCTCTCTCAAATTATACCAATTTCTGAGTTTTTGTTTTTCCTGCAACTCCTTGCCGTATTCCGACATCTGTTTAAATCGCCCCTTTCTTTTGGGTCCGGGCGGGGAAGGTTTTCTGATCACGGCGCATTTGGGGCCTGAACAGCGCTCTCCTTTAAGGAAAAGCTTCGTACCCGCTCTACGACAAATTTTACAGGTATTGTTTTGCATGATTTTTAGTTTCGAAGAAACCAAGGTTCTTGCGAAGCAAGGTTCTTACACTCTTCTGGCCTTAGGCGGACGGCAACCGTTGTGAGGAATCGGCGTGACGTCGGTGATGGCCGTGATGTCAAAACCTCGTCCGGCCAAACTTCTGATAGCTGACTCGCGGCCAGAGCCAATACCCTTAACGAAAACAGCGATCTTCTGAATTCCGATTTTTTTGATGGTTGTTGTCAATCCTTCAGCCACTTTAGAGGCGGCAAAAGGAGTGGACTTTTTAGCCCCCTTAAAACCGATGGCTCCCGCTGACGCCCAAGATAAAACATTGCCCCGAGCATCCGTCAGCGTCATGACCGTATTGTTGTAAGAAGAAGAAACGTAAATTCTCCCCTCTTTAATTTGTCCCGAAGGGGGCCCCGCCAAGGCGGGGTCTTTTTGAACCTTAGCTTCCATCTTTTCATTTTCCGCAATCAGCTCTTTTTCAGTTTTTTGAATAATATGCTTTTTCCCCATGGTAATTTAAGATTAATTTGAGTGGAACGAAAATCAAAGTTCTGGCGAAGCCAGGTTTTTACGTCGGTTCCGTAGCCGGTTTGCGGCCAGAGCCCACGGTCTTTCTGACGTTGTGTCTGACCGTTCTTGTGTTGGTTCTGGTTTGCTGCCCCCTCACCGGCAATCCCTTGATGTGGCGGATGCCTCTCCAAGAGCCGATGTCTTTCAATCTTTTTATCCCCACTATCTGCTCTCGTCTTAACTCTCCCTCGATCTTATAATTCTTCTCAATAAAATCCTTCAATTTTCCAATTTCCGCGGCTGACAATTCAGAAGCCCTGGCCTCGGGTTTAATTTTTACCTGCTCTAAAATCTTGCCGCTCAAAGGGCGGCCTATTCCGTAAATATAGGTTAAAGCGATTAATATTTGTTTATTTTCTGGAATGTTAATTCCCGCAATGCGTGGCATAATAAAAAAGTTAACCCTGACGTTGTTTATGTTTGGGGTTTGTGCAAATGACGTATAATTTTCCCTTGCGTCTAACTATTTTGCAATGATTACAAATTGTTTTGATCGATGGTCTTACTTTCATTGATTTATCACCTTCCGCGGTAAACTATTCTCCCCTTCGTTTCATCATAGGGGCTCATTTCCACCGTCACCTTGTCTCCCGGCAATATTTTAATACGGAACATCCGTAATTTGCCGGCCAAGTGCGCCATTATCTCTTTGCCATCGTCGAGCTTCACCCTAAAATGGGTGCTGGGAAGAGTCTCTAGAATAATACCGCTTTTCCTGATTATATTTTTATTTACCATAGTCTACCGAGAATACAATTAAGTATGATATCAGACCTTATTTAATTAGTCAAGCTTTAATTTAAGGGTGATTTTTTCGACCCCGGAAGGAGTCTTATTTACCCAAAACGGCCAAAGCCTAATCTGAAAATTATCGATATCGGGAAACCGCTTTAAAGAGACTGATACCTCATCGGGCCGCTGGGACGTGACAGCTGTTTTAATGCTGTTTTCATCAATGGTCGGATAAATTTCAGCGGAAATCTCGACGTTTAAAACGATCTTGCCCTTGGGTAAATCAACGTCTTCGGGCAGGTAGCTCAGAGCGACCGAATTTTGGTCCAATTGCTTGCCCTCAGGCACCTTGGTTGCAATATATGTTTTTGCAAACCCTTCCAGATCGCTTTTTTTGAAAACCAAAGCGGTGGCTGCCACTTTAATATTCAATGTGAATTTCGCGACCGCCTGTCCCGTCTTGGCTATCGTATTTATATCAATAATCTCGGACTTGATAGCTTCTTCGTTAACAAGATGGTCTTCGGGCGACAGCGAAGATTGCAGTGCCTTTTTACAACTATCCAAAGCGGTGGCGCTGAAAGAATCTTTAGCCGAAGATAAATCTCCATCGGTCACTTGGGTCGTTTGGCTCTTCAAACCACCGGTCATGGAGCCTGAAGACTGCGCATAAAAAGCAGTATAGCGCGGGGTGCCTGCCAGCGCCGGCAGAGAAAAAGTGGAAGGACCGATGTTATATTCCTCTCCCGCCTCCCCAGCCTCAACTTTTGTGTCGAGATATCCCGGAATTAACTTACTGCCCTCGTAATGAGCGCCGGGAATGACTATTTTCTGGGAAATTCTAAATAGCTTACCGTCAGCGGAAACAAAACGGGTGTTAGCGATTAAGATTTGCGCCTGAGTAGAATAGGCATTGTAAACCCGAATCATGCCATTAGCTTTGACGCTAAGAGATTTTATGCCCGTAGCCGGGAATTCTTGGGAAAAAGGGCACTCTTGCGTCTTAACCTCTCCGGGGATATCAATTCCGATCACCACCTGGGTCTTCACGGCCAACGGACTTTTCTTAGGCCAAAACGATATTTCAGCCTTAGGTTCGATTAAAAGATAACTTGCTAGAGCCCCGCAAACTAACACTAAAACAGTCAAAGCTGGCCAAAAGATAACTTTATTCTTTATTTTTAAAATAACCGGCTTCCCCGTACCAGAAACCTTGTTTCGGTACAGGACTGGTCCAGTACCGAGCTTCGCTCTGGTACTGGGCTTTTCCGGCTTAGCCAAAGGCGCAGTTTCTTTGTGCTCTTTGGGCGGAATAATATCAAAAACTTTTCTGGTAGGCATGTTGTTATTATACCACTTAATTTGATTCCAAAACTGCTCTAATGCGCCTGATGCCGGCGCTTGATGATTCTTCTTTAGTAATCTTGAAAACTCCTAATTCAGAAGTCCTTTTCACGTGCGGCCCGCCGCAAAGCTCAATGCTGAAATCGCCGATCTGATAGACCTTAACAATTTCCCCGTATTTTTCGGGGTCAAAAGAAACCTTGGCGATTTTCAGGGCCTTATCTTTGGGCATTTCCTTCATTTCCACTAAAATATCTTCTTTGATTTTTTGGTTGACTAAATTTTCGACTTCCCCAATCTGAACATTGGTCATTTTCTGAGGATAGTTAAAATCAAACCTTAATCTTTCGGCCGTGATATTACTGCCCTTCTGATATATTTCCCGCCCTAAAACTTCGCGCAAAGCGGCCA
>JBBTYF010000050.1:0-4426 GCA_038061935.1 Patescibacteria group bacterium
TGCCCATGCCGATGATGGCGGCGACAACCCCGATAATCCAGAAGCGCATGGTGACCTTGTGGGCGGGCCAGCCCTTGGCCTCAAAGTGGTGATGGATGGGCGCGGCCAAAAACAACTTCTTATGGCGGAATTTTTTTGAAAGCAGCTGTAAAATGACTGAACCCGACTCAATCACCAGTAAAAAGCCAATGACGGGCAGAACAAAAACCGAGTCGGTCAAGAAAGCCACCACTGTGAGAGCGGCGGTTAATCCCATGATGCCTGTTTCGCCCATATAAAAGCGGGCGGGCGGAATATTGAACCACAAAAAAGCCAAAAGCGCTCCTAAAATCACGGCGCAAAAAGCAGCGACATTGACCTGGCCGATAAAAAGGGCAATGCCCGCGAATGCTCCGAAAATCGCGGCAAACGCGCCGCCGGCCAAACCGTCCAAACCGTCAATCACTCCCCCGCTGTAAACCGCCATCATCACAATGATAAACAAGGGCAGATACCAAATGCCGACGCTAAAATCGCCCAGGCCCGGCACGTGCAATGTTGACCAGCCGAGTTTTGAATAGAACCACCAAGCTCCCACAGCGCCGATAACGCCCATCAGCAGAATTCTTTGTTTTAAAGTCAGTCCCTTGGCAATATATTTACCCTTGCCTATCACCTGTAAGAAATCATCCAGAAATCCCACCAAAGCGGCCGCGATCAAAGCGAAAAACGGCAGCCAGGTCTGACCTCTATTTAAGAAGTTGAGTTTTTGCACCCACCAGATATTGACGCCTGTTTTATGGAGTACATAGAAAAAGACGGCTAAAAATAAAGGCACCAGCCAAATTAAAAGGCCGCCGAATCTGGGGATATGGGTTTCGCCCTCAGAGTGGAATTTTTGGAAGTATGTTAAATCTTTACCGTCAATTGCTTGGGTTCTGACCTCTTTGCGCCAAAGCCGGTATTTATATAAGACTTTAGTTAAAAATGGAGTCAGTAAAAAAGCCGTGAGAAAGCTTAACACTCCCAGGGTGAATATTTTAATAACATCAATGGCGGCATTAGGTAAATACAACATATCACCAGTTATAGGCTTTATTTGTCCAATTGATTAATTTTTCCATTTCGCTGAAACGGTCTTGCGCTCCCAGAATAACATTAACGATTCGGCCTTTGCCTTCGGGAGCCTCCACTACCAGGACGAAACAGCCTAAGGCCGTATCAGTATAGCCGGTTTTTCCGCCGATGATTCCTGGAACAACCCCTAAAAGCTTGTTGGTGCTGACAAGAGTTTCGCCGTAAAGATTAATTTTGGGAGTCGAAAGAATCTCCCAGACCAAGGGAGTTTTAAGCAGGTGCTTAGCCAATTGCGCTAAGTCGCGGGCGCTTGAAACATTGATTTTCTCTTTGGACTCCCCTTCTTCCGGGTCAAGACCGCTTGAATTAATAAAATAAGTGTTGTTTAAACCTAAGCTTTGCGCATCTTCATTCATCATATTGACGAAAACTCGCTCGCCGAACCCGTCGTAGTCATTAGTGAGTGCCCACGCGGCGTCATTACTCGATTCCATCAATAGCGGATAAAGGAGCTGCTCTACGGTTAAAACATCCCCGACCCTTAACTTGCCAAAGTTCTCATCTTGCGCCACCGCCTCTTTAGTAATAATAATTTCTTTCGTTAAGTCGTAGTTTTTTAAAATAACATCCAGCGTCATTAACTTGCTTAAGCTGGCTATGGGCAGAGAGTCGTCGGGGTTTTTCTCAAAAAGTATTTTTCCTCCGCCTTGATTGTTTAATAAGATAGCAATTACAGCTTTGGCTTCAATCTTCGGTTCTCCGGAGGTGTTATCCCGGAAGGGCTTAGCGTCTCTCACCAGTTGGGCGAGTTCCATTTGACCGGCTTCGGCGGCAAGAACTTTCGGATTTAGGGATAATTCTCGGCCCAGGAAAATTTCTTCCAAACCCTGGCCCAAAAGATTAGCGCCCCAGGTTGCGCCTGAGGCTAAAATTAAAGTTGCCAGAAAAAACTTTAAATTACTGGTAAAAGTCATTTTTTCTTTACCCTGAGCCGCGTCGAAGGGCCTTTTTTTAATTTATTATCGATTCTCTCCATGTCTCTCGGAAAAGGCGAAGCCTCTCTGATGTTTTTCAGGTTCAAAACCTGCTTTGTAATTCTTTCGAGTCCAAATGCGAATCCGCCCTCGGGCGGCATGCCGTATTTGAAGGCTTGCAGGTAGAAGCTGAAAGTCTCAATTTTATTGCCCCACTTTTTGATATTTTTTATCAGCTTGTCGTAGTCGTTGATTCTTTGTCCGCCCGTAACTATTTCCAGTCCGCGATACAAAACATCGAAGCTTAAGGTGTAATCGGGATCAAGCGGGTCTTCATGAGTGTAAAAAGGCCTTTTTAGGGTCGGGTAGTGCGTGATGAAAATCATGTCCGAGCCGTATTTCTCTTTGGACCACAAACAGATTTCCTGTTCATCTTCGGGCGATAAGTCGGGTTCTTTGAGATTATTGCGGCCTGTTCTTTCGAGAATTATTTTTTGGGCTTCCCGCATTTTGATTCTGGGAATCTCCCGGCCAAGTTCGGGAACATCAACTTTCAACAGTTTTAAATCGGCGAACATATTTCTGATAATAACTTCGCAAGTATCCATTAAATCCTTCCAAGAATCGATGAAAGCCATTTCCGCGTCCAAACTCGTAAACTCAGATATATGGCGCGTGGTTACGGATGGTTCGGCCCGATAGACGTGAGTAATGGTGAAAACTCTTTCAAAGGCGCCCAGCATGATTTGCTTATAAACCTGAGGGCTTTGGGACAGATACGCATCGTATTTGTAGTAATCGATATGGAAGACATCCGCTCCTCCTTCGGCTACCAAGGGCACAATGTTGGGAGATTGGAATTCGGTGAAGTCCAGAGATTTCAATGTTTTCCTGAAGCTTTCTGTAATACTCTCCCCTATCTTGAAAATATTTTTAACCTCAGGATTCCTAATCATTAAGGGGCGATGATCTAAAAGAATCGGCAAGGTCAAACTGAGATCTTTTTCTATAAAATTAAAAGGCAGGGCAGCCGATTTTGCCAAAATTTTGACCTGCCGCGCCTGTAACTCGACTTCGCCGGTCGCCATCTCTTTTTTGGCGGTGTTGCCCGGACGCTTTTTGATAAGACCCTCGATTTCCAAAACGTATTCTTCTTTAACGTCTTTAACGAGATCCGGCTGACAGACTATCTGCAAAAGACCGGTTCGGTCACGCAAATCAATAAAAACAATTTTGCCATGATCTCTCCTCGTGTTGACCCAACCCGCAACCTTAACTTCTTGGTCGGGATATTGAGGCGTTTCTTTGTTTAGAATTCTTTTCATAAAGTTATCTTATTGTAGCACATTACTCTCCCATTATTTGAATTTGGACCCTTCTTAGCCTGGATCTGTCGAGTTCCGTTAAGAAAATTCTTTGCCATTGCCCCAGTTGCATTTTTCCGTCAATGACATTCAAAACTAAATTGGAAGGAAGATGCAGGGCATTGCAATGAGAATGGCCGTTCTCGCACTCGTCTTCGCACATATTAACGGTTCTTCTCGTAAAATCGTTGTGGTTGTAGACTGCGTTTTTGGGCGACATTCGGGCCAAGTGTTTTTTAAAGTCTTCCAGCAACAAAGGTTCGTTTTCATTTAAAAACAAAAGAGCGGTCGTATGCATCGTTTGGATGTTAACTATGCCGTTTTTAATTTGGCAGGCGTCGACGAATTTTTCGACTTGGTCGGTAAAATCGATGAAATCGAGCTCTTCCTTGGTTTGGAACTCCAATGTTTTGTGAGAAATTTTCATGTCGTTTTTATTTTCTTATCATTACAATTTTTTGTCAATCAAATAGATATCGCCGGCGCCCATCACAATAACCACTTCCCCGTTCCGTACTTCTTTTTTGAGATACGGAACGATTCTATCTTTAGGCAGGTAAGAGACGTTTTTTTGATTTACCGCTTTAACTAGCTTTTGTGAATCAACTTTTTGCCTGATTTTTGCGCTTTCTCGGCCCGCGACATCAAAAATATCCGTGATGATTAAACGATCAACCGGAGCTTCTCTGAAGGCTCGGATGAAATCGTTGAATAAGAAATACGTTCTTTCGTATTGATGCGGCTGATAGACACACCAAATGGTTTTCTTCGGATATTTTTCTCTGGCCGCTTTCAGAGTGGCCAAAGCTTTCTGGGGGTTATGGCCGTAATCGGAAATAAGAATAAAGGGCTTGGTTTTAAGGATTTCAAATCTCCGCCAAGCTCCTTTGTATTCAGCTAATGCCGCTAAAGAAATTTTGTCGGGAATTTTCAGAGCCCGAGCGGTATTTAACGCTATTAAAGCATCGTAAGCGTTGTGATCGCCCGGTACCTTAAGAATCTTCTTAACCTTTAAAAGCTCTTTTTTATTAA
>JBBTYF010000051.1:0-7841 GCA_038061935.1 Patescibacteria group bacterium
ATTTTGGGTATAAAACTTGGTATGTCGCAGATCTTCGACAAAGACGGCAATGTCGTGCCTTTGACTTTGATTGAAGCGGGGCCGTGCCAGATCACCCAAGTGAAAACTAAAAAATCAGACGGCTACGAATCTTTACAAATAGGTTTTAAACAAATTGAAAAGAAAAATAAGATCAAAAAACCCATGGCTCACAAGCCTTTCCGTTTTATCCGTGAATTTCGCGATAAAGGAGTAGCATTGGCCGGAAACTTGGGCGATAAGATTGATGTCAGCATCTTCAAAGAGGGGGATATCGTTAAAGTGGCCGGAGTTGCCAAGGGCAAGGGTTTTCAGGGAGGTATGAGGCGCTGGGGTTTTCATGGAAAGTTCGCCACTCACGGTATTAAGCATGAGGCGCGTACCGTCGGATCCATCGGAGATAGCGGTATGGAAAGGGTTATCAAGGGAAAGAAAATGCCCGGACGCATGGGCGGGTCCAGAATCACCGTTAAGAATCTGGAAGTGATCAAGGTTGATAAAGATAATAATTTACTCGCTGTACGCGGACCTATCCCCGGGAACGAAGGAACTTTAGTGGAAATAAGAGGTTAAAACTATGAAAGTCGCAACTTACGATCAAGAAGGAAAAGAAGTTGGCCAAACCTTATTGCCTAAGGAAATTTTCGACTTGGAAGTTAATCAGGAATTGATTCATCAGGTGGCCGTATCTCAAGCCTCCAACCGCCGACAGGTTTCAGCCCATACTAAGGGCAGAGGCCAGGTTTCGGGCGGCGGGAAAAAGCCTTGGAGGCAGAAAGGCACGGGCCGAGCCAGACACGGTTCTACCAGGTCCCCGATTTGGAGACACGGCGGTATTGCTTTTGGTCCGACCAAGGACAGGAATTTCAAGAAAAAGATCAACCGGAAAATGAAGAAATTAGCCCTGTTTATGGTTTTGTCGGCTAAGGCCAAGGGAAACTTTTTAGTGGTTTTGGAAACGCTCAAGCTGGAAAAGATCAAAACTAAAAATATTTTCCAACTTTTACAAAAACTTCCTTGCAAGAATGAAAGCACTTTGATTATTTTGCCCGGCATGGATAAGAACCTTATTTTAGCTTCAAGGAATCTTGAAAATGCGAAGCCCAGCCAGGTTAAGGACTTGAACGCTTTGGATTTATTGAGTTTTAAATATTTAGTCATGCCGAAAGAGTCGATCAAGGCTTTAAAAGAAACTGCGGTTGTTAAAGACTAATATGGCTTTATTTAATATTTTTAAAAAAGAAAAATCTGTTCCGGCTAAAGCGAAGGTTGTCAAAAAGGCGGATAAGGAGGTCAAAGAGACTCCGACTGTGGCATTAAAATCTAAGAAAGAGTCCGAGTCAGCCGGCCGTATTTTAAAATGGCCGCACGTGACTGAAAAAGCCACTGATGCGACCAAGGACAACCAGTATGTTTTTAATGTTTTTGAGAGAGCCAACAAGACAGAAATCAAAAAATCCGTTGAAGATGTTTACGGAGTGAAAGTCGTATCTGTTAAGATCATTAATATCCATCCTAAGAAAAGAAAGCTGGGTAAGATTTCGGGCTGGCGGAAAGCTTATAAAAAAGCTATCGTCAAATTGGCCAAAGGCCAGACGATAGAAATTTTACCGCGGTAATTATTAAACATGTTAAAGAAAAACACCACAAGAGAAGACTTCAGTTTATTGACGAAAAAGGCTCCGGAAAAGAGTCTGCTTTTGAGCTGGTTCAGATCAAGCGGCCGCGCGGCCAGCGGGCGCATCACTTCGCGCCATCGGGGCGGCGGAGTTAAAAAGAACTACCGCTTGGTTGATTTTAGCCAGGATAAGTTGGGCATCGCAGCGAAAGTCTTAGCTTTTGAATATGATCCTTATCGCACTGCTTTTCTCGCTCTTTTGGAATACGCCGACAATGATAAGAGATACGCGCTTGCTCCTCAAGGATTGAAAGTGGGCGACACTGTTATTTGTGAAGCCAAAACCGAACTTTTACCAGGCAATCGTTTGCAATTGAAAAATATTCCAGTGGGTACTCAAGTTTATAATATCGAGTTGGAGCCCGGCCGGGGCGGAAAAATGGTCAGGGGAGCGGGAGCATCGGCTCAGGTTTTAGCCCTGGAAGGGAAGTATGCGCATTTAAAAATGCCTTCGAGTGAAATTAGGCAGGTGCTTGGAGAATGTTTTGCTTCAGTAGGAGCTCTGGCTAGAGGAGAGCACATGTATATTAAGTTGGGGAAAGCGGGCGCTTCTTTTTATCGAGGCCGAAGGCCTCACGTCAGGGGTTCGGCGATGAGCCCGATGGACCATCCTCACGGAGGCGGTAATGGAAAGACGCCGATCGGTATGGCGGGGCCTAAAACTCCTTGGGGGAAACCAGCCCGCGGAGTTCACACCAGAAAAAGAAGCTGGACTAATAAATATATAATTCAACGAAGACAAAAACATGGCAAGAAGTCTTAAAAAAGGACCATATATTGACGAGAGAGTGATGAAGAAGCTGAAAGATTTGAAACCGGGGACCAAGGCTATTATTAAGACCTGGTCAAGATCCTGCGTGATTGCCCCGGAAATGGTGGGATTTACCTTTGGAGTGCATAACGGCAAAGAGCATGTGGCTGTGTTTGTTTCTGAAGATATGGTCGGACATAAGCTGGGTGAATTTTCTCCGACGACTAAATTCGGCAAGCACGGCGGCAGAATGCAGCGCGATATCGAAGCGGGCGCGGCTGAAAAAGAAGCAATTAAACCGGCAGCGCCAGTAGCGCCAGCCCCAAAGAAGAAATAAGGACCTCACTTTTCAGTGAGAACCTTGATTTAATAAATTAAATTAAAATGATTGTCAAAGCTAAATTAAGCAATTTAAGAATATCGGCAAGAAAAGTGAGATTGGTGGCCGATATGATTCGCGGTAAACAGGCAGATAAAGCTGCCGCTATTTTGAGTTTCACTACCAAGAAAGCCGCTAAGTCCATTTTAAAACTTTTAAATTCGGCGGTAGCCAATGCCAAGAATAATTTCAAACTTGATTCGGCCCATCTTTTTGTAGAGAAGATTGAAGTTAATGATGGTCCGAAATACAAGAGAATGAGACCGAGGGCCCGAGGTCAGGGATTCGAAATTCAGAAAAAGACTTCCCATATTATTTTAATATTGAACGAGATGGCCAAACCAAAAATTAAACCAGTTTCCCAAAAACATGAGTCATAAAGTTCACCCAAAGGCATTTAGAGTGAAAAATTCTGCTGACTGGATGTCGCGCTGGTTATCGAAAAGAAACATTCCCCAACTTTTGGAGGAAGATTTTAAGATTAGAACTTTCCTGACAAAGAAGTTGAAGGAGTGTTCAATTGAATCAATTGAAATCGAGAGATTCGCCGGCAAAACCAGTGTCATTATCAATAGCGCCCGACCCGGTTTGATTATCGGCCGAGGTGGCAAGGGCGCCGAAGACTTGAAGAAGGAAATCGAGAAGGTTTTGGGCGGAGTTAAGAAAGAAATGAGGATTGAAATCAGAGAAATCAAGAATGTTTGGGTTTCGGCTCCTTTGGTGGGCCAGCAGATCGCCCAGCAAATTGAAAAAAGAATGCCTCATCGCCGGGTGATGAAGCAATCTATGGAAAAAATCATGGCCAGCAAAGAAGTGAAGGGAGCTAAGATTGAAATGTCCGGACGCTTGGGCGGAGCTGAAATTGCAAGGCGTGAATGGCTCAGAAAAGGCCAGTTGCCTCTGCAAACCTTAAGGGCGGTGATTGATTACGGCTTGACCGAAGCTTTGTGCACTTACGGTATTATCGGCATCAAAGTCTGGATTTATAAGGGTGAAAAGTTCGAATGATAATGAGAACCCCGCCCTCTATGCAGTATGTAAAATTTGTAGAACTTAGTCATAGGGCTTAGAGGGCGGGGTGTTCGTAAACTCACATGTTAATGCCCAAAAAAGTAAAACATAGAAAATGGCACAAAGGACGACGTCGGAATAAAGGAATGGACTTTAGGGGGACTGAATTGGCCTTCGGTAGTTTTGGTTTAAAGGCCCAGGAAGCCAAATGGGTGACGGCTCGCCAGATTGAAGCCGCAAGGCGCTCCGTTATCAGATATTTGAAGAAGGGAGGCAAGCTCTGGGTAAGGATTTTCACCGACAAGCCCGTTACTCAAAAAGGCACTGAAGTTCCGATGGGCGGCGGTAAGGGAAACGTTGATCATTATGTTTTTCCCGTAAAACCCGGTCGGATTATCTTTGAGTTGGAAGGCATTAAAGAGGATATAGCCAGAGAGGCTTTTGAAAAAGCCGGTAAAAAAATACCGTTGAAGACCAAGTTTATTGTGAGACAGGCAAAATAAGAACCTCACTTTTCAGTGAGAACCTTGGCCTTCGGCTAAGAACCTCACTTTTCAGTGAGAACCTTGATTTAATTAAATTAAATTAAATTAATATGAAAATCAGCGAGATTAGACAAAAAACGAAAAAAGAGCTAGAAAGCATGTTACGAGAAAGAAGGGAAAGGTTGAGAAACCTGAGGTTTGATTTGGCTTCGGGCAAGGTAAAAAACGTCAGAGAGATCAGAGAATTAAAAAAAGATATTGCCAGGGTATTAACCCTGTTGCGTTAATCAAAATTATGCCAAAAAAACAACTTACCGGCTTTATCACTTCCAATAAAATGCAAAAGACCGTAGTCGTGGAAGTGGAAAGCATCAAACACCACCCGAAATACTTGAGGACCTACAAGATGCATAAAACCTACAAAGCTCACACAGCAAGCGGGGATTATCAGATTGGAGACAAGGTTATCATTGAAGAGTGCCGGCCCATGAGTAAAGATAAAAGATGGCTCGTGCTCAAAAAGATTTAAATTATGATTCAATTAAGAACCATGTTAAAAGTTGCCGATAACACCGGGGCGAAAATCGTCCAGGCTTTTATCGTTTTGGGCGGTTCCAAGCACCGCTACGCGCAACTGGGCGATATTTTCGTTGGCGTCGTTAAAAGAGCTGAACCGAGAAAGATTGTCAAAAAGCATGAAGTGGTGAGAGCCGTCGTGGTCAGACAGAAAAAGGCTTTTCGCCGCTCAAGCGGAGTTTATATCCGCTTTGACGACAACGCCTGCGTGATTTTGGAAGCAAAAACGAAAGAACCCAAAGGAGGCCGGCTTTTCGGGCCGATCGCCAGGGAATTGAAAGAAAAAGGTTTTGATAAAATCGCCGGCATGGCCGAAGAATTGGTGTAATTATATGAAAATACACAAATTCGACCAAGTTTTAATAACGTCAGGCAAGGACAGGGGCAAGAAAGGCAAGGTTCTGGATACTTTCAAACAAGAAAGCAAGATTGTCGTTGAGGGAGTTAATATAAGAAAGAAGAATGCGAAGCCCAAGAAAGCCGGTGAAAAAGGGCAATTGGTGCACGTACCGGCTCCTTTTTCGGTCGCTAACGCCGCTTTGATTTGTCCGAAATGTGGAAAGCCCGCTAAAGTCGGTTACAAGATTTTAGATAAAAACCCCGACGCCACAGGGTCGGGGCTCCAACCGAAGCGTCGGAGGAAATATCGCATTTGCAAAAAATGCCAAGCGGAATTTTAAGAATAATATGATAAGTTTAAAGGAAAAATTTATTAAAGAAATTACCCCTGCTTTGCAGGAGAAATTAGGCTATAAGTCCAGTATGGCCGTGCCCAGAATAAAAAAAGTGGTTTTAAATACCGGCTTTGGCCGATTGGTTGTCGGTAAAACCGGCGATGAGCCAAAGAAAATCGTTGAGGCGATCATCGGGGACTTAACCACGATCAGCGGGCAGAAGGTTATGGGCACCACGGCTAAAAAATCAATCGCCGCTTTTAAAACTAGGCAAGGCATGGTGATCGGCGCCTGTGTCACCTTAAGAGGCCAGAGAATGTATGATTTTTTGGAGAGGCTGATTAATATCGCTTTGCCCAGATCGCGCGATTTTCAAGGCATTGATCCCAAGTCAGTTGATCAAAGCGGTAATTTAACAGTGGCTTTTAAAGAGCACATCGCTTTTCCGGAAATTTCGCCGGAAAAAACGAGAGCCATTTTCGGCTTTGAAATAACAATGGTAACGACCGCCCGCAACCAAAAAGAGGGATTGGAATTATTTAGATTAATGGGTTTCCCCATTAAAAAATCTTAACATTAACATGGCAAAAAAATCTTTAATCGCTAAAGCAAAAAGAAAACCGAAATTTTCAACAAGAATCGTGAGACGCTGTTTTCGTTGCGGCCGGAGCAGGGGATATATGGGAGAGTTCGGACTGTGCCGCATTTGTTTCAGGGAAATGGCCAATAATGCTTTAATTCCCGGTGTTAAGAAATCAAGCTGGTAAACTTATGGATCCAATCAATAATTTGCTCAATTCAATAAAGAACGCCCAGGCTGTATTAATTCCTCAGATTGAGGTAGATTTTTCCAATCTTAAATATGAAATCGCAAAGATTCTGGAAAGAAGAGGTTTTGTCGAGAAAGTGACGAGAACGGGCAAGGGCGCAGCCGGCAAGACTCTTGAAATTGTTTTGAAATATAACGATAAAGTTTCAGCTATTTCCGGAATGAAAAGAATTTCGAAGTCTGGCCAGAGGATTTATTTGCCCGCTCAAAAAATAAAGTCGGTGAGGGGCGGTTACGGCATCAGCGTCATCTCCACTTCCAAGGGCTTGATGACGGGTTCGGAAGCTAGGAAGCAGAATTTGGGCGGAGAAATTATTTGCGAAATTTGGTAGTATTAGGAGGTCCGACCTCCCGAAATTAACGTAATATTAGGAGGTCGGACCTCCCAAATATTGATAAAATTATGTCTAGAATAGGCAAAAAACCAATTGAAATACCGGCTGGCGTTGAAGTGAAGATTACGGGCCAGCAAATATCGGTAAAGGGTCCGAAAGGCGAACTTTCTATAAATGTTCGACCCGAGATTAAGGTTGAAATGAAAGAGGGTAAGGTGGCTGTTTCTGCTCAAAATGACGAGGCTAAGGCTTTCTGGGGGTTAACGAGAGCCCTGATCGCCAATATGATTGCGGGCGTGGTGAAAAACTTTGAGAAAAAACTGGAAATCGTCGGCGTCGGCAATAAAGCCGTTATGGAGGGACAAACCCTGGTGTTGAGCGTTGGTTTTTCCCACACGGTCAAGGTGCCGGCTCCAGCGAGCATTGTTTTTTCAGTGGATAAAAATATTATTACAGTACAGGGTCCCGACAAAGGATTGGTCGGGCAATCCGCGGCGAATATCAGAAAGGTTAGGCCGCCCGAACCCTATAAAGGCAAAGGAATCAGGTATTTTGGCGAACAGGTTAAGATCAAGGAAGGTAAAAGAGCGGCGACCGCTACAGCGGCCGGTGGTAAATAATTTAAACCAATATGTCAGCAACAGCTAACAAACAAAGAAAACTTAGGCGTCAGAAGAGGGTCAGGGCTAAAATTTCAGGAACTTCGAAAAAGCCCCGTCTTTGCGTTTTCCGATCTAATAAACACATTTACGTTCAATTGATTAATGACGCCGAAAAAAAGACGATTTTATCTGCGAGCGACGAGAAGATTAAAAAAGGCAAAATGACCAAGGTGGATTTAGGCAAAGAGATCGGCAAGACGATTGCCAAGCTCGCTTTGGAGAAAAAAATAGAAAAAGTAATCTTTGACCGCGGCCCTTATAAATATCACGGCAGAGTCAAAGCCGTGGCCGAAGGGGCAAGAGAAGGCGGTCTGAAATTTTAATATTATGATACAAAGAGAACCATCAAGATTTAGAAGGCAAGGGCCGGAGCGGGTCAAGGACGAATTTGATTCCAAGCTTTTGGATTTGGCCAGAGTTTCTCATACAAGGGCCGGCGGCAA
>JBBTYF010000051.1:7941-13383 GCA_038061935.1 Patescibacteria group bacterium
ATTCTCAGCAAGAGCGGCAATAAGATTAATAATGCCCGGGCAACCATGGAAGCCTTAAAACAGCTTAAAATTTCCACCCGAGGCGGATCCGCCTTGGGCGGAAAAAAATAATATGCAACTTCACGAAATCAAATCAAACTATAACCGCCAATCCCGAAAAAGAGTGGGGAGAGGAGGTAAAAGAGGGAAATACTGCGGTCGCGGCAGAAAAGGGCAGAAAGCCAGAGAAAGCCGGAATATGGTTCCGTCGATTCGAGGTTTGATTAAAAGATATCCGAAACTCCGCGGTTACAGGTTTAAACCAAGGGGCGGGGAGATCGCCGTTGTAAATATTGAAGCCTTGGAAAAGAAATTCAAAGCGGGAGACTTGGTTAACCCCGAAACTTTGCTTAAACAGAAATTAATTCGTAGAATAAAGGGGGTGACTCCGTATGTCAAAATTTTAGCTAAAGGAAAGGTGACCAAGGCTTTCGTCATAGAAAACAGTCAATTATCCGCTAAAGCCCGAGAGTTAATTGAGAAAGCCGGCGGTACCGTCAAATAACATGCAGTGGCTCAATAAAACCATCCAAGTTTTTAAAATTCCGGATCTGCGCAAAAAAATCCTTTTCGTTCTGGGAGCTTTTGCTGTTTTCAGATTAATGGCGAACATTCCGATGCCGGGCATTGAAGCCGAAAACCTCAAAGAGTTTTTCAATCAGTTCCAGATGTTCGGCCTTTTGAACCTTTTTACCGGCGGCACGCTTTCCAATCTTTCAATTGCCATGCTGGGCTTGGGTCCTTATATCACCGGCACCATCATCATGCAGCTGTTGACCATGATTTTTCCGGCATTGGAGAGATTATATAAAGAAGAGGGCGAACAGGGTAAGCAAAAATTTAATCAATACAGCAGGATTTTAACTGTTCCCTTAGGAATACTCCAAGCTTACGCCATGCTGAATTTATTCCAGCAGCAGGGAGCTATCGGCGAACTTTCTCCGCTAACCACCCTGGTTTCGGTTGTTTCGGTGGCGGCTGGTTGCGTTTTATTGATGTGGCTGGGCGAATTAATTACCGAACGAGGCATCGGCAACGGAGTTTCTCTTTTAATCTTTGCCGGCATTGTGGCTTCCGTGCCTCAAAACATCATGCAAATTGCCGCGAAATGGGATCCCGCTCAATTGCCGGCGTATTTGCTCTTTTTTGCCATGGCTTTGTTTATTGTCGCCGGCGTTGTTATGGTCAACGAGGGTCGGCGCAATATTCCGGTATCTTACGCCAAACGTGTCCGGGGCGGCCGCATGTACGGGGGAGCTTCCACTTATTTGCCTTTAAACATCAATCCGGCCGGCGTCATTCCAATCATCTTTGCCTTATCAATTATGCTTTTCCCGGGCATGATCGCTAACTTCCTTTCGGGAGCCGGAGGAGCCGTGGGCAATATTGCTCAAACTGTGGGCGATCTTTTTCAGAATCAGTGGATTTACGGAACTTTATATTTTATTTTGGTCTGCGTTTTTACCTACTTTTACACGGCCGTTACTTTCGACCCCAAATCAATTTCTCAGAATCTTCAGAAAATGGGCGGGTTTGTCCCGGGCATCAGGCCGGGCGAATCCACGGCGAGTTTTCTTCACTATATTTTAAACCGCGTCTTGATGCTGGGCGCTTTATTCTTAGGATTCATCGCTGTCTTGCCTTCTATTATCGGCGGAGCTACCGGCATCACTTCTTTCTCGTTTTTAATCGGCGGGACTTCCTTGTTGATCGTGGTCTCGGTCGTTTTGGAAACCATGCGCCAAATTAATTCTCAATTGCAAATGAGGGAATATGATACGTTTTAAATCTATATGAAGAAATCATCAGCGTTAGTTGTTATTATTTTGGGTCCGCCCGGTTCGGGCAAGGGTACTCAGGCCGAATTGATCGCGGGTAAATTCAATTTATATAATCTCGAAACAAGCAAAATTATCGAATCAAAGGTTATGAAAGCCCAAAAGGGAGAGTATGCTTTAGTGGCCGGGAAAAAGTATTATTTTTCTCATGAAAAAGAACTCTGGGTTAAAGGTATTTTATGCAGCCCGCCTTTTGTCAGTTTTTTAGTCAGGACTAAACTTCAAGAATTAGCCGAGGTCGGTAGGGGGATTGTTATGTCCGGGTCGCCTCGTACGCTGCCCGAAGGCGAGGATATCATTCCGCTTATTAAGAAACTCTACGGTGCGCAAAATATTAGAGTAATTTTATTAGAATTGACTCCCGAACAGACGATTTGGCGCAATTCCCATCGCCGCATTTGCGAATTGATGCGACATCCGATTCTTTCCACTCAAAAAGAATTTCTTTCCTTAACTCATTGTCCTCTTGACGGTTCTAAGTTGATGAAGAGGAGGGGTTTAGATGACCCGGAAACCATCAAAACAAGGTTGAAAGAATATAAAGAAAGAACATTTCCCTTAGTCAATTATCTTAAGAAACAAAAACTCAAGGTAAACAAAATTAATGGCGAGCGATCAGTTGAAGACGTCCATAAAGACGTTCTTGTGGCGATAAAATAATCAAGGTTAAAAATGAAAGAGGCCGGACCTCTTTCATTTAAACAGATGATTACGATTAAAACTCCGGATGAAATCAGAACCATGCGAGAAGGCGGCAGGATTCTGGCTCAAATTATAAAAGAGTTAGAGAAGATGGTGAAGCCGGGTATTACCACTCAAACGCTTAACAGGGCTGCTCAAGCCCTTGTTTTGAAATCGGGAGGCCAGTGCTCCTTTCTAGGCTACCAGGGCTTCCCCGCGTGCTTATGCGCTTCGGTTAACGAAGAAATCGTCCATGCCCTACCCTCGAACAAGATTTTAAAAGAGGGCGACATTGTTTCCCTCGATTTGGGCATTTTATATAAAGGTTTTCACACAGATATGGCTGTGACCGTGCCGGTTGGTAAATTTTCGCCCGAAATCAATCGGTTAATAAGAGTGACAAAAAAAGCCTTAAAGCGCGGCATTAAAAAAGTGGGGCCGGGCAACACTTTCGGCGATCTTTCTAATACTATCCAAAGATATATCGAAGATCAGGGATTTTCAGTGGTGAAAGAACTTTGCGGGCACGGTATAGGCAAGGCTCTCCACGAAGACCCGGAAATTTTGAATTACGGATCAAGACATTCTGGAGAAGAAATTAAGCCGGGTATGGTTTTTTGCTTGGAGCCCATGGTGGCGGTAGGCACAGGGGAAATCAAGAAATCAAAAGATGGGTATACTTATGTAACAGCCGACGGCTCGTTATCTTGTCATTTTGAGCACACCATGGCGGCTACTAAAAATGGAGTCAAAGTGTTGACCGTGATATGATTGAAGCATGATTTACGAACTTTTCGCTTTGCTCAGTTCTTTGATAGTTAATACTATTTCTTCTCTCGGTTACTTCGGCGTCGCTTTTTTAATGGCTCTTGAGAGCGCTAGTTTGCCGGTTCCTTCGGAGATTATCATGCCCTTTGCCGGTTTTTTGGTTTTTACGGGCAAGTTTTCCTTTTGGCTCGTCGTTTTTTGGGGGACAATCGGCAATCTGATAGGATCTGTCGTCGCTTATATTGTTGGTTATTACGGTGGCCGACCCTTGGTTGAAAAATACGGCAAATATGTTTTGATTTCCCACCACGACCTGGATATGGCTCAAAGATGGTTTGAGAAATACGGCAAGATCAGCATATTTTTTTCAAGACTGTTGCCGGTAGTCAGGACTTTCATCTCCCTGCCGGCGGGCGTGGCCAGAATGCCTTTCGGGCAATTTTGTTTTTATACCTTTATCGGTTCTTTGCCTTGGTCGCTGGCCCTAACTTACAGCGGAATGGCGGCGGGGGATAATTGGCCGATTTTGGAAACTTATTTTAAGAAATTTGATTGGCTGATCGGCGTTGTTATTGTTTTAGCAGTTGTTTTTTGGATCTATAAAAAAATAAGAACCTCACTTTCCAGTGAGAACCTTGATTAATTCTTAATTAAGCACAAAAAAATCATGAAACCATTGATTGTCGCTAACTGGAAATGTAATCCGGCAACCTTAAAAGAGGCCAAGGCTCTCTTTGATCAGGTTAAAAATACGAGAGCCGTCATCTGTCCGCCGTTTGTTTATTTGTCCGCCCTAAAAGCCAACGGTGCTCAGGATTGTTTATGGGCTTCGCCAGCTGGCGAAGGGGGGGGAGCTTATACCGGCGAAATTTCGCCGTTGATGCTGAAAAATATGGGGATTAAGTACGTGATTCTGGGCCATTCGGAAAGGAGAAAGTATTTTAAGGAAACCAACGAGATGATAGAGAAAAAACTACAAGCCGCTTTGAAGGTAGGGTTGAAGCCTATTTTGTGCATTGATAAGATTTCTCAAATTCCCACCGATTTAGCGGCAGAGGTTGTGGTCGCTTACGAGCCGCTTTTTGCCATTGGCACAGGTAAGGCGTGCAACCCGGAAAGGGCTGAAAAAATGAGGATGGCTATTAAGCGCGCGACTGGCGGAAAAAATCCGATTTTATACGGCGGTAGCGTCAATGCGCAGAACGCCAGAGACTATATTTATCAGGCCTGGTTTCAGGGGCTGCTTGTCGGCGGAGCTTCGTTAAAGCCCAAAGAATTTGTTGACATCGTTAAAAATGTTTGTTAATGTTAGCGATCATTTATGGAAGACGATATTATTCTCAACGGTCATTTTTTCAATCCCACTTGCGGCAATTTAACGTTGGACGGGGCGGTTAAGGAGATTTTTAAATACATTGCCGAAGATAAGGAAAAATTTTACGATATTGTCGTCGGTTGCGATTCGTCGTCAGATGAAGAGCCGTATTTTCCCTTAGTCATCGTTGTTTTACGGAAGGGCTGGGGCGGCAGGTTTTTCTTGAAGCGGATCAAGTATCCCGAGGGACGGAAATTCTACGGCTGGAAGCAAAGAATTTTAAACGAGGTTTTGCTCTCGTGCCAGCTCGCCCTGAACTTAAAAGAAAAAATAATCAAAGCCGCAGAAAAAGCCTCGGTTGATTCTTCAAATTACGAGTTTCGCTATATCCACGCGGATGTCGGCGAAAACGGCGCCACCAAAGTCATGATTAAAGAAGTTATCGGGCTCATCCGCGGCAACGGCTTTGAGCCGATGATTAAGCCCTCGTCTTTTGCCGCGTCAGCCGTGGCTGACCGCTATGTCTAAAAAAGTAATTGTTGCCATGTCGGGAGGGGTAGATTCCAGTGTGGCCGTTGCCCTGCTCAAAAACCTGCCTGCCGGCGGGCAGGGCAGGCGTTTTGATGTTATTGGCGTTTTTATGAGATTCTGGACTGCCCCCGTAGGGGCAGCCCAGAAAGGAGCGGTTGAGCGTTGGAACAGGTGTTGCTCTCTTGAATCACAGCAACGAGCCAAGGAGGTGGCCCGGATTTTGGGTATTCCTTTTTATGTGTTTAATTTTGAAAAAGAGTTTAAAAAAAG
>JBBTYF010000052.1:0-21395 GCA_038061935.1 Patescibacteria group bacterium
AATTATAACAACTTCCCTGCTGATTGTCTTTCGTCGCGTCCCTTTTGGGAACATTCAGCGGACAACGAAAGGTGTTCCAGCATATAAGCTAAGTTTTCTTGTTCTCCATTACTGGAGAAGCTCTGCACCAACCCATAATGGGTTCACAGAGTTAGCAACTCCTTATTCCCCAGGTACAATCAGCCTTGCGGCTTTCTCCCTGGGAAAAGCTCTTTACATTCCGAAGAACTTCATCGAGCACGCGGCGTCGCTGGTTCAGGCTTTCGCCCATTGACCAATATTCTCGACTGCAGCCACCCGTAGGTGTCTGGGCAGTGTCTCAGTCCCAATGTTGGGGGTCGCGCTCTCACGCCCCCTACCCGTCATAGCCTTGGTAGGCCATTACCCTACCAACTAGCTGATAAGCCGCAGACCTATCCCATTCCGGCTTGCGCCTTTACCCCGCCCTCTAAGCTCTATGTATTTAGCTTGTGTACTTAATCTCTTTGATGAAGTCAATTAAGTTTTAAACCAAATTACACACAGCATAGAGGGCGGGGACTATCGGGAATTAGCTAATCTTTCGACTAGTTATGCCCGAGAAAGGGGTTAGTATCCACGTGTTATGAACCCGTTTGCCGGTTGCACTTCGGCCTTGCGGCCTCAGTACCCCCATGACTTGCATGCCTTATCCACGCCGCCAGCGTTCATCCTGAGCTAGGATCAAACTCTCAAAAAACTATATATTTACGAAGCAACTCTAAAAAACCGTAGTTAGTTCTAATTTACTTACTTATTTTATTTTCAAAGTTCTGGTTTTGCAGAAAACAAAACCGTGAAGACATCCAACCATTTAGGTACCTTCACGGTTTAATTGCGAAGCCTGCGTAGCAACAAACTCGTTTATTTGGAGTCTTTATTATATGACCCTATTTTTTATTTAGGTCCTTTTCCATATTTTTAATCCTGTTGGCATTATATGTTTTCCTAAAAACCCTGTCAAGTCTGAAAACAAAAAGACCGGGAGTGCTCCCAAAACAGATTCCCCGCTCTCTAAGCCCATCACACAGTTAACACTTATTTTAAATAGTCATCAATAATTCCAAACTCTTAAAGTGTTTGTCACGAGCATAGAGGGCGGGGGAAGAGAGTATCTGTTATGAAAGCGCTTCCGGCCTCTTTTTTCAATCCTTGATATTAAATTAAGAACTGGAAAAAAAGAATGAGAGCTACTCTTTTGGAGTAAACGAAGTTTTAGCTCTCATCTCGCCCTAATTTCTTAGGACTTAATCGGGGGATTTTGCCAAGAAATCTCTAGCGACCATTTGGGTTTGTTCCCAAATGGTGAGATCCCTCGACACAACTCGGAGATCGACCGTTAAGTCAATATGACAATCTATCTCCTTTTTCTTATTGATCGCCTCGTTTTCCGTCTTAAACGGTCCGCTGCAGTCCTCCCAACTAACCCCGCCATCAACTGAGCTTTGAACGATAAATCCCATCTTAACCTCCTTTTAGCAGAGCCGGATTCGTCCTGGATGCTTGTAAGATGTCTGACCGTTATGGCCGTCACCGCCGTAATTTTATTTTTCTCAAAGAACTTCTTTCCTCGCAGGCTCTATCCTGAGCGAAGTCGAAGGAAGAACCTCTGGGCAAAGAACGAAATACGGCTCTCATGAAGAGAACCGTATTTCAGTTGATTTATAGTTTATATAGTCCCGAACGTCTCTTCTTCGTTAGGACTAACTTATTATGTTTTAAAAGGTTTCTTATCTTCTAACACTTGTATTATACCATGCCATCTCAAATCTGTCAAGGGCTTGGAAACAACCCTTCAACGCGGTTCAGGGTAAACAAAAAATCGCCCCGAAGGGCAATTTTTAATAAGTTAATTATTAGTTATAGGAATTATACAACCACATCTCTTAAAATCTTCAACGATTCCTTTAACGGTGTGTTTATTCAAATGATTTTTTCTTGGAATGGTCGTTATAAGATTCCCGTTTTTATCCTCTACTCTCGTATGCCGCCCTCCTTCAGGAGTGAAAAATCCACATTTTTTAGCGAGCATTACAAGTTTCTCCCACGAACAATTCGTTATGTCTATTTTCATTTTTAACCACAACTTTCTTTTATTGATAACTCACCACTTCTGACAATTTTTAACCTTGGAAATGCGTTCATATATTGAGCGATCTCCATAGAGGGCAGATAACGAGGCATAAAAGGTAAATATTTTTTAGGAACACGGAGAACGGTCGCCACGCAATCGCTAGCCATTGTTATTAGATCGTCAAGATTTTCCGCTTCGGTAATAGCGTTAGGAAATTCTGAAATTCTAATAGTATAACTAACTCGACTCCCGTCTTCACAGGGAATAATCCGAACTTTAATCTCTTTGGGAAATAAACTTCTGAAACGATTAATCTCAACGAGTTCTTTTTTGGTGGATTTCTTCATATTTTATAATAATCACTTCCAATTTCATTATATGTTTTACTCAACCATACTGTCAATAAGAGCCGGAGAGAGGACTTGAACCCCCAAACCTTCGCTTTACAAAAGCGCTGCTCTACCATTGAGCTACTCCGGCAAATAATTTTTACTTATCGTCTTTGGCTTTTTTGAGAGCGTCCCAATAACTGTCGTTGCGGGTTTCATTCTTTTTAGAATTCTTCTGGCGCAATCTTTCCAGCCAATGACCGGTTTTATTCTCTGTTTTCATGGTTAAAACGCGAATTTTGGAAAGCGTTTTTTGCAAATACAGGTCGTAAGAAAAATTTTTAACGACCGGTATTTTTTTCATTCCCTTGCCGATTTTAACCGTTAAAGAATTATAGAAGGCAAACTCACGCTCCGGCAATTTATATAAGGCCGGGATTTTGCGCCATAAAATCACCGCCATACCGGCCAAGCTCAAAAAGAAAACGATGATGGAAATTAGTGCGAACACGAATATTTTGGCAGTCCGACTGCCCTTTTAATTTTAAGGGCAGTCGGACTGCGATTAATTAAAGTTGATATCTAATGTATCTCTTAATCGTGATGTTTTCTCCGGTCTTGGAAATTTGTTCCTGCACCAAGTCTTTGATGGTCTTGGAAGGGTCCTTAATCCAGGGCTGAGACAGAAGCGGAGTTTCGGTGTCCCCCATGCCGGCGATTTGCAGACATAATTCATGGGATAAGTTTTGGAAATATTCGCCCCGAGCCACGAAATCAGTCTCGCAATCAAGCTCCAGAAGAACGCCAATTCTTTTGTTGGGATGAATGTAAGAATCAATAATGCCCTGGCAGGTAGCCCTGTCTTTTTTCTGTTCGGCAAAATTTTTCCCCCATTCCCTTAAAATCTCTTTGGCTTTTTCCATATCGCCCTTCGCTTCTTTCAAGGCTTTTTCGCACTCAATGATGGAAACGCTGGTTTCCGCTCTTAATTTTTTAATTTGGTCTATCATGCTGTTTTTTCTACTTTTATTTTAGGCTTAGTTGATTTTACCGTTTCTTTAACTTTTTCCAAAATGTATTTAATGGAAGACAAAGCATCGTCGCTGGCCGGAATCGGAAAATCGGTCAAAGCCGGGTTAACATTCGTGTCGCAAATGCCGATGATTTTGACCTTAACTTGCTTGGCTTCCCTGATCGCCAATTCGTCTTCGTTTACGTCAGAGATAAAAATAGCGTCGGGAATCTTTTTTAAATTCTTAATTCCTCCGAATTTTACCTCCATCTTCTTGATTTTGTCTTCAATACCGGCTTTTTCTTTCTTGGTGTATTTTTCAAGCTCTCCTGACGCTTTTTTAGCTTCTAAGTCCTTGAAGTAATCAATTCTTTTCAAGATCGCGTTGAAATTAGTGAAAGTTCCACCCAGCCAGCGTTCCGAAACGTAAGGCAAGTTGCATTCTTCGGCCGTGCTTTTAATTAAGGCTTTCGCTTCTATTTTTGTTCCAACCAAAAGAAGCACCTTGTTTTCCGAAATAATGCTTTGGATGAACTCTAAGGCTTCCCGCAGCTTTTCTTTGGTCTTTTCCAGATCAATAATATGGATTCTGCTTCTCACTCCGGAAAGATAAGGTTGCATTTTGGGGTTGATTCTGGAGGTACTGTGACCCAGCTGAACGCCGGCTTTCATCATCTCTTCGATATTGATATTGAATTTTTCTTTAGCCATATAATATCTGGTTTCCAGTATATCACGCCTTCAAAAAAACCGCAACTCATGGTAGATTAAAGAGGATGAATCATCAAAAAACCATCGTCATCTCCTTGGGAGGGTCTATTATTATACCGGGAGAAATTCAAGTAGCTTTCCTTAAAAAGTTCAAGGAATTTATTTTGAAGTTTTTGAAAGAGGGGAAGAAAATTATTATCGTAGTCGGGGGCGGATCAACCGCCAGAAATTACCAAAAGGCCGTTGCTCAAGTTACTCAATTGACCAACGAAGATAAGGACTGGCTGGGTATTCATGCGACGAGGCTGAACGCCCATCTTTTAAGAACTATCTTTAAAAAAGAGGCTTATTCGGTCGTTTTAGACAGTCCCCATAAACCGATTAAAGGTAAAAACCATCGGCTCTTTATCGCTTCAGGTTGGCGGCCGGGCTGGTCAACCGACTATGACGCTGTATTGTTAGCCAAGAGATTTGGAGCTTCAAAAATCATTAACGCTTCCAATATTGATTACGTTTATAGTAAAAATCCGAAGGAATTCAAAGATGCGAAGGCTATCCCGGAAATGACGTGGTCCGATTATCTTAAAATCTCTGGCAAAAAGTGGACGCCAGGCATGAATGTGCCTTTCGACCCGATCGCTTCTCAGGCAGCTAAAAAATTAAAGATGACCGTATTTTTTACCAAAGGCGCTGATTTAAAAAATCTGGCAAACATTATTAGGGGCAAGAATTTCAGTGGTACGACGATCCACCCTTGATTTATTTATTTAATTTGCTAAGATAACAAACATAATCTATGAAAAAAGATATCCACCCAGTTTATTATAAAGACGCTAAAGTTCAATGCGCTTGCGGCAATTCTTTTACGACGGGCTCTACTAAAGAGTACTTGGATACTGAAATTTGTTCGAAGTGCCATCCTTTTTACACCGGTAAAGAGAGGGCTTTTGATACGGTTGGCCAGGTCCAAAAGTTTAGAAAGAGATTGGATAAGAAACAGGTTTCGAAGAAAAACCTGCCTGCCGGCAGGCAGGGAAAATAACATGGCTGGTCCTCAAGGAATAAAACTCGATGAAGCCATTATTGAAATAAGAGCTGGCGCCGGCGGCGACGAAGCCGCCCTTTTTGCGGCCGACCTTTATCGCATGTATTCAAGATACGCCATGCTTCAGGGCTGGCGGCTTGATGTTTTGGACTCGAGAATCAGTGAACTCGGCGGCTACAAGGAAATTGTTTTTGAGTTGGCGGGCAAGGGAGCTTTCTCGAAAATGCAGTACGAGGGCGGAGTCCACCGGGTGCAAAGAATTCCCCAGACTGAAAAACAAGGCCGAGTTCACACTTCTACGGTTTCGGTCGCGGTTTTACCCAAACCGGAAGAAACTCAAATTAGAATAAATCCGGCTGAAATTAGAGTTGAAGTCTGTAAGGCAACGGGTCCGGGCGGACAAAACGTCAATAAAAGAATGACGGCCGTCAGAGTCGTCCACTTGCCTACCGGCCTGGTCGTAGAATGCCACACCGAAAGAAGCCTTCCTCAAAACAAAGAAAGCGCCATGAGTTTGTTGGCGGCAAAACTGCTTGAGAAGCAAGAGATGGAACAACTAGGCACCCTTGATGAAAAAAGAAGGGTTCAAATCGGCTGGGCCAAGCGCGCCGAAAAAGTGAGAACCTACAACTTTCCTCAAGACAGATTAACCGATCACCGTGTCAAGAAAAGCTTCCATAATCTGGAAGGCATCATGGACGGCAAATTAGATAAAGTTATTCAAGCCCTCAGCGAGTCTTTATAAAAATGACCCCGCTTAGCGGGGTCATTTTTGTTACCGCATTCCTTTAATATCCTGTTCGTATTGAACGGCGATGGCTAAAACCGACCGACCGTAGAACTCCTCCCACTTAGACCAAGAGTAACCTGAAAAGTATCTCATGACAGCCGTAAATTCGCTACTGGCGCCTCCCAAGTCTTTCAAATAGACGCCTGTAGCCAAAAAGGCGTCTTTGATATTCCACGGATCAGCCGGTTTGCCGGTTATATTTTTCAATTTATCTTTATAAAGCACCCAAGTTGAAGGAATAAACTGCGAAGGCCCCATAGCTCCCCCCCAGCCGACCGGAGCTCCGTAAGAGTTCTTTAACGGGCAGGAAACCGGAGTATTGTAAACATCCCTGCCTAATTCCTGCGTAATTTGCATAAAGGGATTAACGTCTCTGCTGGGATTCATGACTTTTGTTTCTCTCGCCCTGGTCGAAGCTCTTATTCCCTCCCCCGTGCTTAAATTAGTCAAATAGCACTGGCCGACGTTTTTCCCAATGTTTGATTCCTGGGTTAAAACAGCGAGCAACAAAGCAGGTCTGATGCCTGTTTGTCCCGAAACGAATTTAGCGATATTGTAAGCTTCTTCAAAGGTAGGAGCTGAAGGGACGCCGATCAATTCAAAGAGCCTGCTTCGTATGGCTTGAGTTTGTTTTTCTACGCCGGTCTTTTCCGCGAGCTGTTTTTGGTATTCGGCATCAGTCAGTTTCAATAAAGAATCCTGCTCCTGTTTGGCCGAAGCATTCGCCTGGCGTTGCAAAGTTTGGATAACAACTTGTTTTTCCAAACCATTCTTTTCTTCGTCTAAAGATTGTTTTTGGTCTTCCAAAGATACCTTAAGCGCCTTGATATTGATCAAAAGTTCCTGATTTTTGGCGTTTAAAGATTCCAGGGCCACCAGATTATCAAAAAAGTCCGAAATACCTTCGGAAATAAGTATTTCGATCAAAGGGCGCTGATCTTCTTCGTAGGTTCTTTGCAGAATGGCAGCCAACCTGATTTTCCCCTCCGCTATTTTTAAAGAGGTTTTTTCAATAGAATCTTCAGTGTCTACAATCTGCAATCCCAAGTCTTTAATGACAATATTGCTTTGGCTGATTTGAAGATCAAGTTTTTTGATTTTATTTTTAAGCGAGGCAACCGTGTTTTCCAGGGTCTTTTTCTCCTGGGCGGTAGCTGTAATGTTTTTGTCTATATTAAGAAGTTGTTCATCAAGCCGCTTTAATTCGTCTTCCAGGGCTTGCCGTTCTTCGCTCGGGCTGGGGTTGGCTGAAACAACCCCCCACCACTTTTCAAGAAAAGTGGTGGGGGGCGGTATAACTAAAACCGAGACTAATGCTGAAGATAAAATAATTTTTAATAATTTCCTCATTTTTTCGGCTGGAGAGAAGGCTTAGCTTCGGCCGGTTTTTTCTCCTCGCCCCCTTTAGGAGCAGCTTCTTTAACCTCTTCTTCGCCCGAAGCTTTGGCTTTCTTTTCCACCTTTTCCACGTCTTCCACTTTCTCTTCAATGGGCTTTTGTAATTCTTCTTCCACCTTCTCGGGCTGGGCGATGCGGGCGATGATTTCTTCGGGGCTTCTTAAGATTTTCACTCCCGCGGGCAATTTCAAATCCTTAATTAAAACCTTGTCTTCAAAGGTTTCCAATCCCCCAACATTAATTTTAATCTCTTTGGGCAGATCTTGAGGCAAGGCCCTTACTTCTATTTCGGAAATGTTTTTTACTAAGGTGCCTCCCAGGCTTTTCACGGCCGGCGCTTCTCCTTCGATAATCAAAGGAATTTTGACCTGGATTTCCTCGGTCAGGATCGGCTGATAAAAATCAGCGTGGGTCGGGTTTCCAGTCATAGGATCAAGTTTGATTTCGTGGATTAAAACCAGGTTTTTCTCTTTCTTGCCTTCGGTTTCAAGCGAAATCAAAGTGCTTTCTCCGGCCTCTATCAAAACCTTTTCAAAGTCTTTTAAATTGACCTCCAGACTTTCATTCTTGATCTTAGGGCCGTACAGAATAACGGGCAAAACGCCCTTATCGCGAAGAGCTCTGACTTTTCTGCCTTGAATTTTACGAATTTTTGCGGATAAGGTTAACATGTCATTTTTCAATTTTAATACATTGGACGGGGCAAGTTTCGGCAGCCTCGCTGTTGCATTCGATGTTTTTAACTTCAAGTTCGAAGTTGTCGCCAGCAGGCTTAGACCCCAGAAGTTGAACCTTACCGTCGTCTCCCATCTTCCAAAACTTACTGCAAACCGCTTCGCAGGAACCGCAGCCGATGCAATTCTTAACCTCTAAAATGATTTTTACCATATTACTAATATACCCGAAAGGCCTGTCGTGGTCAAGATTTAATCGTTGGCTAACAAGTTTCTTTGAATACCTTTATCTTCGGCCACGATTGGTTTTTACGTAAGAGGCCTTCTTTAGCGCCAATTTTTGCGATAGCGAAGCTCGAGTTAGCCATGGCCAGCTGAATGGCGTAAACAACGTCATTTTTCTGAATTAGGCCCGAGACAAATCCCGAACCGAAGGCATCGCCCGCTCCAGTGCCGTCAACCAATTTCATTCCCAAGGATTTGGCGCAATAAAGATATTTTCCGTCAGAAACCACGGCTCCCTCTTTCCCCTTGGTCATAATAGCAATGCCCGGAGATAATTCATCAATCTTTTTGAAAATTTCATTTTCTTTTTGATAAGGAATGTTTGTTAAAAAAGAAGCTTCTTCTTGGTTTAGAATCAAAACGTCAATTTTACTTAAGATGTTGTGTAAAACCTTTTTAGGCAGGGTCAGTTGATTGTAGCCGGGGTTGAACGCCACCTTAATGTTATTTTTTTTAGCGAAAGCGACCAGTTCTTCTGTAACTCCGGTGAGTTTCCCGGCAAAAGGGGCCAGGTACAGCCACTTTGTCTTTTTGATCTTATCCCAAAGAATGTCTTTCTTATCTAAAAAATCGGAAGCCCCTCGGTAGACTAAAATAACGCGATCGTTGCCCGACTGCATTAAAATGACGGAAATATTCGTCAACATTTTTTTAGTCTTTTTAATCAAGCTCGTATCAATGCCGTATTTTTTGAGTTCTTTAATAACAAGTCCCCCTAAGCTGTCATCACCGATCATGCCGCAATAAGCCACCTTAAATCCTTGGTTGGCGAAGGTTGCAGCCGCATTGGTTCCTCCCCCGCCCGAAGCTAAAAAAGATTCTCGCACCTCGATTTTTGAGCCCATAGACAGGTGAATACCCTTGCCCGTATTAAAGTCTTTGCTCAGAACCGGCAAAAACTTCTCTGATTCAAGATATATATCTTGGCTGGCTGAACCGAAGGTGATGATGTCAAACATATAATTGGACAATTGTTCAATTGGTCAATTGGACAATTTGTTATCTTTTAACTCTTTTTCTTTTTTAGCGATAAGCAATATGGTCTTGATGACCGTATCGGGGTTCAAAGATATTGAACCTATCCCCTGTTCCACTAAAAATTCGGCAAACCCGGGGATATCCGAAGGCGCCTGGCCGCAGATACCGATATATTTTTTCCTTTTCTTGCAGATTTCAATTACTTTTTTTATTACATGCTTAACTGCTTCATTCTGCTCATTGCCGATATAAGCTATTTTAGCATTATCCCTGTCTATGCCCAGAACCAATTGAGTTAAGTCGTTCGACCCGATACTCATGCCGTCAAAGATATCCAGGAATTTGTCGGCTAAAATCACATTCGAGGGAATTTCACACATCATATATATTTTCACTCCCTGAAGACCGAATTTCTTTATTAATTCAACTACTGACTTGCCTTCTTTGACTGTCCGGCAGAACGGCACCATAACGGCAATGTTCTTTAAACCGAATACCTCACGGCATCTTTTGATCGCCTGAATTTCCATCTGAAAAGCCGGCTGAAAATCTTTGTCGAGATACCGACTGGCTCCCCTAAATCCCAGCATGGGATTTTCTTCACTACCCTCGTATAATTCTCCCCCGACGAGGCCTCGGTATTCATTGGTCTTAAAATCAGAAAACCGGACAATCACTTCTTTGGGCCAGAAAGCCGCAGCAATTTGAGCAATGCCTTCGGCCAGTTCATTAATGAAATACTTTTTCTTATCTTTATGTTCAACGGTTATTTTTCCAATCTGGCTTTTTAGTTTTTTATCCTTTAATTTATTAAAATGGTAGAGAGCCAGCGGGTGGACTTTGATTTTCTCGGCGATAATAAACTCTTCCCGGGCCAGCCCCACGCCGCTTTGCGGCAAGAACGAAGTTTTAAAGGCGACATCGGGACTGCCGACATTGACCATGATTTTGGTTTTTAATTGCGGGATTTTCTTCAGATTGTATTTTTTCACGGTGAAAGGAATGTCTCCTGAAAAAACACGGCCCGTTCCAAGACTGCAGTCAACGGTAACAATTTCGCCGCTTTTTAAGATTTTCGTGGCGTTTTTTGCTCCGACAATCGCGTTGATGCCCAATTCGCGGCTGACGATCGCCGCATGGCAAACTCTTGAACCTTCGTCAGTCACAATGGCCGAAGCTATTTTCATCGCCGGCAGCCAGTCAGGGTCGGTCATTTTGGTTACTAAAACTTCTCCCGGCTGGAATTCGTTTATTCCTGAGATATTCTCAATAATTCTCACCTTGCCTTTGCTGACTTTATTACCGACAGCAATGCCTAAAACTAGGGGCTGTTTTTTAATTTTAAGATTGTATTCTTCGTAAAATTGATTTTTTTGAGCGCCGTAAACAGTCTCGGGCCTGGACTGAACCACGAATAACTCTTGGGTTTTTCCGTCTTTCGCCCATTCGATATCCTGGGGCTTGCCGTAATGTTTCTCGATGATCACGGCCCAGCGGGCTAATTTTAAAATTTCTTCATCGGTCAGAGAAAAGAGCGCTTGCTCCCCGGCCTCCACGCCCACTTCTTTAAGCCCGCCTTTTTGGTTAAAAACATATTTTATGGATTTGCGTCCTAGATTTTTAGTGATAATAGATTTATAACCTTGTTCCAGAGTTGGTTTAAAGACTGTGAATTGATCCGGCGTAATCTTGCCTTTAACAATCATCTCCCCCACTCCAAAAATAGAATTGATAATAACCACGTCTCTAAATCCTGATTCCGTATCCAAAGTAAAAATAATGCCGGCGGAAGCCAAGTCCGACCGCACCATTTTCTGAACGCCGACAGACAAGCCGAGCTTAAGTTGCGAAAAGCCCTTCTCTTCCCGGTAAGTAATCGCCCGATCGGTAAAAGTCGAGGCAATAGAGTTTTTCACCGCTTCCAGTAATTTTTCTTCACCGGAAACATTTAAATAAGTTTCGAATTGCCCGGCGAAAGAAGCGTCGGCCGTATCTTCGGCCACGCCCGAGGTCCTTACCGCCACAGCCGGGTTTTTACCATACTTTTTACCTAACGCTTGGTAGGTTTCAATTATTTCTTGTTTCAGGTCTGTCGGAATCTCCCCTCTTAAAATGAGTTCCCTGGATAATTTCCCGGTTTTTTGCAAGTTTTCAATATTTTCGGGATTAAATTTTCGAAAAATTTCTTTTAACCCCTGGTCAATCTGATTGGCTTTAAGGTAGCGCCAGTAAGCGCGGGTAGTTAAAGCAAAGCCGTCAGGCACGCTGATCCCTTTTTCGGTTAATTGCGACAGCATTTCGCCCAAAGAAGCGTTTTTACCTCCAACCAACGGTACGTCTTTTGCCCGAATGTCTTTGAACCAAAGAATATATTTTTCTGATTTCATATTTTTAAAATTCATAATTCTTGAGCAATAGCCAGCTCTTCGTTGGGCTTAATCGCCTTAATTTTAACTTTATTCGGCTTGTTTAAAATAGCCAGATCATGGCAAATCATCTGCCTGATCTTTTTAGAGCCTGCGCCGATCGATCCGGTGAAAACCAGGGTATCGCAGCCGCCTAAAATGGCGTAATACGCCCCGATGTATTTCTGAATGCGATAAACAAAAACTTTTAGGGCCAGGATGGCTTTTTTATTTCCCTCGTCAACCTTCTTTAAAATTTCTTTCATGTCAGAAAGACCGCAGATTCCTTTTAAACCCGACTCGTGATTCAAGATTTCGGCTGTCTTTTCCGGCGAAAGAGTTCGGGCAAGCTCTAAGACTATCCCCGGGTCCAAATCGCCGCACCTCGACATCATAGTTAAACCTTCTAAGGGCGTAAAGCCCATAGAGGTGTCAATCGCTTGGCCGTTTTTAATAGCAGTAATCGAAGAACCTCCGCCTAGATGACAACTGATAACTTTTTCTCCTCCGGCCAGCTTGGCGGCGTATTTATGCGAAATACCGTGAAAGCCGAATCGCTGAAATCCATACTTTTTCCTGATCGTTTCGGGCAATGGATAGGTTCTGGCATACTCGGGCAAGTCTTTATAAAATCCGGTGTCAAAAACCGCCACTTGCTTTGTCCCCGGGAAAATTTTTGAAGCAACGCCGATGCCTAAAATATTAAAGGGATTGTGTAAAGGAGCTAATTTATTGCATTGGCGCAATTCTTTTAAAATAAGAGGTGTAACCTCTATTGGGTCCCTGAATTTTTGGCCGCCATGAACCACCCGATGGCCGACAACCTTAATCAGCCCATTGAAACTTTTCAACTCATTGAATGTTTTAACCAGCTTCTTGTCATAATCGCGCTGGCTCTTGGTGGCGACCGATTTTTCTTTTAAAACCCGAAAATCACTGTTGAAAAGCTTGTATTTAATCGATTGGCTGCCGCAATTCAAGACTAAAATCATATGATTAATTCGCCGAAAGTTTTACCTGTGATGCCTGCGGCATTGCCTTCGTCGGTATCTAGGTTTAAGGCTAATTGATAATTTTCGCCGATCCTTGCTTTAATATTATGGAAAATCAGCGATCTTGTTCCTTTAATTTTTACCGAAACCATTTTTTTATCCGTAATCCCCAATTTTTCAGCTTCTTTTGAAGAAACATGAAGATGCCTCCAAGCAATTATCACGCCTTCTTTCAGTGTTACTTCTCCTTTCGGACCGATGAGTAAAATCCCCGGCGTACCTTTTAAATCTCCCGACGGCCTAATAATTGCAGGCACTCCCAGATTATAAGAGTCGGTCAGAGAGATTTCTAATTGCGTTTGCTTCCTAGTCGGGCTAATAACTCTTACCTGAGAAATTTCTTTATCTTTGAAGCGCACAGTGACGGTTTCTTGAGCGGCAAATTCGTCTGACTGGGTCAGCGCTCTTATCTGGGTTAAGCAATACCCCTTGCCAAAAAGGGCCTCTAAGTCTTCTTGAGACAAATGAATGTGTCTGGCTGATACTTCAACAGGTATTTTCACGGGCATATTACTTGATTATATCTGAAAATCAAAAAAACAAAAAGCGATAGGCAAAATACCCATCGCTTCGTCCCCCGTCCTCACTTTTTTAAATAATTTTTGACCCTCTTTAATCCTTCTTTGATTTTAGCGGCGTCCAAAGCGTAAGAAAACCTGACTCGGTCGGAAGCGCCGAACCAATCTCCGGGATAGGTAATAACTTTGTGCTTTTTGAACATTTCCCAGACAAACTTGGTAGGGTTAGCGATTTTCGGCAGAACGTAGAAAGCTCCTTCGGGCTTCCATAAATCCAAGCCTAAACTCAATAATCCTTCGTAAATCAAATCTCTTCTTTGCTCCCAGATTTTCACTTGTTTATCAATATAACTTTGCGGGGTTTTTAAAGCTTCGAAAGCCATTTCTTGGCTCAAAATGCTCGTATTCATTGAGGTACGCGTTTTCATCTCGATGATATCATTAACCAATTTTTGGTCAGGCGACCATAAATACCCCACTCGTAGCCCACACATGGAATAAGTTTTTGAAAACGAGTTTATGGTGATGACGCGCGGTCCTTTAATCAAATAATTTTCTCTGATATAAATCAAATCTTTATAAACCTCGTCCGACAGCACATAAACGCCGAGTTGATTCGTCAGTTTCTCTATGAGTTTTAGCGTCGCCATCGATTCGACCCGGCCCGTCGGATTGGACGGCGAATTGATGATGACTGCCCGGCAATCTTTAATTTTGTTCTTAAAATCGTGGAAATCAATCCGGCCTTCAATCAAATCGGTGTAAACCGGCTCCATGCCGGCATATCTTACCAAATGAGGATAAGTGTAATAATAGGGCCTCGGCAGTAAAACCCTCTTCTTTTTACTGCTTTCCAAAAGCGCGATGGTCCGCAAGGCAAGGTCGAGGGCTTCGGAAGCGCCGTTGGTGACGACGAAGTTTTCGTCTGTTGATTTGGGATATTGCCTGGCCAGCGCCTCCCTTAAATTGGTTTGCCCCTGTATCAAACCGTATTTGAAACTCCGGAAATTCGGCAATATCTTAAAAACCGTTTCGGGCGGAGGCAAATCCGGCTGCCCTGAGCCAAATGAAATAATATCTTTACCAGAAACTCCGATAAATATTGAAGGCGATAATTTCTTTGTCGACATATAATTGATTATATCTAAAAAAGGCAAAAAATAAAACCCTTGGCATTAAAACCAAGGGTTTGCTTCTTATAAAACGTATTTCCCTCCGCGCATGATGACTTTGCCGTCAAGATAAACGGTGGGTTTTTGGATCACGCAATCAATATGAGAGTCGCTGTCCCATTCGGCTCCAGTTTCTTCGGGGTAAGCGCCCCCAAAAGCCAGATGGATTCCCGGAAATTTTTCATCCTGGAGCAGATTGCCGATAATTCTTTTGAGCCCGATATTGGTTCCCAGGGCGAATTCACCCACTCGATTGCTATTTTGATATTTGAAAAGATATTCGGCAAGTTCTTCAGCTAATTCTTGGTTAGCACATCGAATACTGTCCTTAACTGCCCGGCCATTCTCAATAAAGACACTAGCAGGCGTTTTTTCCAGAAGTCCGTATTTTTTATCAAAGTAATCGCCCAGACATCCGTCAACGACTAAGATGCCGTTAACATCGACTGGGCAGGTGAATACCTCTCCGTCAGGCAGATTGCTCCAATGACCGCTCGTAATATTGCCGTCGCAAACCACCCATTTGATCTTAGAGGAGAATCGAGCAATGATGTTTGTTCCGCCGCGAGCAGTCACCATAATTTCTTTAACTTGGCTGACTTTTTGATGAACCAATCCGCTAATTCTTTTGATTTCTCGGTAGTTACTGCACATGCCCTCCTTCATAATCTGTTCGGTAACGCCCACCATATGGCCGTGTCTCAAACGAGAATTCGCTTCAACAATTTCCAGCATCGGTCCTCTAAATATCTGGAGCTCCCCTTCAGCCCCTTGGGCAACATATAGACTGACATCAGCCTTTTTTAAAGCGCTACCTATCTCAACGGGAAAGCTTAGGGGCCGCGGGCCAAACTCTTCCATAACGAAAACCTGGATATTCTCGGTGATTCTTTCTACAGCTTCTTTGATGGCGTAACTGATTTCTATAGCTTCCAGATCGGTGATAATAACAACCTTTTCATTCTCTTTAACCTTTAGACACGTTTCAATCGCCTGCTTGGCTCCCTTTCTTACGCTACCCATATCATCTTTCCTCCGACTTCTTTCAACACAGGATAAGGCCAATCGATTTCGGTCGTCGGATCCACCAATAAACCAGCCCCTCTTTCCGCTTGTCGGGCAATGGGGTCTGACTCATTAAAACGTCTACCGTTTTTCATTTCCAAAAATTCGGTCGTTTCGTGGATAGTGGTGCTTTCAAAAAACTCTTTTGAAACCGGCTGATTTTTTCTTTTTAAGTTATCGCAGTCGCAACCGTCTAAACAAAAGTAGTGGCGCATATCAATCCAAATTTCATCAAGCGGAATGCATACATGAACTAGGCCGTGGCCGCCGTGACCAAACGTTACATCTACGTTGTTCCTTACCGTTTCACCACTAACCGCGAAGATCTTGAATCCATCTTCTTCTCTAATAAACTTTTTCCAGCGCTTGTTACCCGGTCCATTTAAATCAAAGTTCGGGTCTTTTTTTGGCGCTCTTTTTTGAATTTCATCTTCGAAATCCATCCAAAAAAATAATCTTCTGTCGGTCATATTCTTTCTTGCGTCCGGCATTGTCCACCTCCTTCAAAAGTATTTTATTGTAAAATTACCAACCATCTATGTCTTACCATCAGGATATAAAAAATCAAGCCTCTAAATAAAATGAAAGAGGTTCGGCCTCTTTCATTTGTACCTTTGAGTAAGTTATAAGCTTTTGCCGATATATTCGGCAAATTCGGCGAGCCGGCAGGCGTACGCCCATTCGTTGTCATACCAGGCGACCACTTTCACCAAATTATCGTTGACCATGGTCAGGGGCAGGTCAACGATGGCAGAAAAAGGATTACCGCGGTAATCCGAAGAAACCAGAGGCTCTTCTTCAACGGCTAAAATTCCTTTTAATCCTTTGGTTTGCGCCGCTTTTTTAAAAGCTGCGTTAACTATTTCCACCGAAGTCTTGTTTCCAACCTCGCAAATCAAATCTAGGACCGAAACCACAGGAGCGGGCACTCTTAAAGCGATGCCGTCCAGCTTCCCTTTAAGTTCCGGAATTACTTTGCCGATGGCCGAAGCGGCTCCGGTAGTCGTCGGGATGATGTTTAAGGCTGAAGCGCGAGCTCGCCGCAAATCTTTGTGGGGCGAATCCAAAATGCGCTGATCATTAGTATAAGAATGAGTGGTTGTCATAAAGCCCTTAATTATCTTGAAGTTATCATTTAAAACCTTGGCCACGGGCGCTAAACAATTGGTGGTGCAGGAAGCTAAAGAAACGACGTTATCTTTTACTGGATCGTACTTTTCCTCATTAACCCCAAAAACAAAAGTTGGGACACTGGCTGATTCGGAGGACGCCGAGATAATTACTTTCTTCGCCCCGGCTTCAAGATGTTTTTGGGCTCCCTCGATTTCAGTAAAAGCGCCCGAGCACTCCAAAACAACGTCAATTCCCAGCTTCTTCCAGGGAAGATTGGCCGGATTTTCTTCTGATAGTATTTTAACTTCGGGCCCGATGCCTTTTACATAACGACCGTAAACCGAATCGTATTTTAAAAGATGATTGAGTGTTTTTGAATCGGTCAAATCATTAATCGCCACCACTTGCAGATTAGGATGGCTGTCTAAGATAGTACGGAAGGCCGGTCGCCCGATTCTTCCAAAACCGTTGATGGCTACTTTAATCATGAAATCATCGAATAACGAATCCGTTTCGAATTTACGAATTCGTATATTCGTATTAAATTAGTTATTCGTTGATTTTTAATAATTGAACGATTTTCTTTTTATCAAAACCGATGACAATCTGGCCGTCAATTTCAATAACCGGCACGCCCATCTGCTGAGATTTTTGGATCATTTCCTCTCTCGCTTGGGCATCGGTGCCTACATTAAGATCTTCGTATTCAAAACCGTGCTGTTTCAAAAACTCTTTTAAGGTGACGCAATACGGACAGCTGGGAGTGGAAAAAATGCGAATTTTAGCCATAAATTTATTGAAGCGGGCAGCCGGATTTTTCGGCCAACCGTGTTAATGATAATTCGCCAGTTTCTCTGGTACCGTCAGCAAAAATCCAGGTTGGGAAGCTTTCAATCTTAGCATTTTTGCAAGCGTCAATCAGACTCCCCTGACTTGTGGGTGTTTGTTCGCACTCGATATAATTGACGTACTGAAACGCATCGCCGAGCGTCTTTTTCTGATTCTGGCAGTGAGAACACCACCAGGCTCCATAAAGCTTAACTCCCTTTTCGGTCAGACATTTGCCAAAATCAGCTGAAGCGGTTGCTGTCTCAACCGGAGCTTGTTCTTGAGAAACTGAAGCCGCGGCTGCCGCAAAGTCAATACCCGTAGGAAACAAAAACTTGCCGTCTTTAGTGATGTAAGATTCGTACTGGGTTTCATTGATCTTCAGGCTGATTTGATAAACCATGCCTTTTTCGGCAACCGCTACCAGAGAAGCGACCACTCCTTGTTCGATATTTTGATTAACAAAAGCAATTGTTTTGTCGGCTGCTTCTTGGGAAGATAATATCCCTAAGGGCCAGTAATTAATAAAAACGTAAACGCCGGCCACTAAAATTCCGGCAACAATTATAGCTCCCGGTATCAGATACTTATTTATTAAATATTTATTTATATCCATGTGTTTAAAGTATATCCTGGCTGCTATTTTTTGTAAACTCCATTTTCAAATGAGTACTGGCGCAAGCCGGCGTAAGGTATTTCCAGATTAATAATATCTTCGTCGGATATCTTCTCAATATATTTCACAATGGCCCGCAACGAATTGTGGCTCGCCACCACCAGCGCGTTTTTACCCTCTTTTAAATCCTTTTCAACGTATTTTTTTAAAAACGGGGTTGTTCTATGATAAACATCTTTCAGGCTTTCCCCTTCAGGCGGAGCGATATTCCAGCTTCTCCGCCACAGATGAACCTGTTTTTCGCCGAATTGTTTTTTCGCGTCTTCTTTGTTTAACCCTTGAAGGCGCCCGTAATTTCTTTCGTCCAAAGCTTTATCGATCACGACAGGCAAGTCTTTCTTGTCCAAAATATTTAAAATTAGAGAAACCGTTTCTTTATTCCTGATAAGGGGCGAAGTATAAACTTTATCAATTTTAAAACCAGCAAGCTTCTTCGAGGTTTCTCCGGCGCTCAAAATCCCCTCTTCGCTCAACGGAATATCAGTCCAACCTGCCCAGCGATTTTCCTTATTCCACTGAGACTGTAAATGCCTTAATAATAATAACTTTGACATAACGGATATTTAGGCAGTCCGACTGCCCTTTTAATTTTAAGGGCAGTCGGACTGCTGTTAATCGTTAAATGTTTTGTATTTCCTGCTCGATCCTTAAAACGCGGTTGTATTTGGCCACCCTTTCTCCTCTGTTGGGCGCTCCGGCCATCAAGAATCCTGTTCCCAGGCCGACCGCTAGGTCGGCCAGAAACGTGTCGCACGTTTCTCCCGATCGATGTTTGACAAAAACATCCCAATTGTGGTCCAAAGCAAGCTTCGCGGCTTTGATGGTTTCTGAAACCGTGCCTGTTTGATTCGGTTTTAAAATCAAAGCATTGCAAGCTCCTTGTTTTTGCGCCTCTTGAATCCTTTTAATGTTGGTGGCCAGCAGATCGTCGCCGATAATATTTATTTTTTGGCCCAGGATTTGGGTAATTCCTTTAAAGCCCGTCCAATCGTCTTCGGCGAAAGGATCTTCTATGGCGATGACGGGATATTTTTGGCAAAGCTTGGTGTAAAATTCAGATAAGCTTTTCTGATCGAAGGTTTCCCCTTCAAAATAATATTGGCCGTTTCTAAAAAAAGTGCTGGCGGCCATATCAAGAATAATCTTAACTTTTTTTCGGCCGGTTTTTTTAACAGCAGTTATAATCAAATCCAAAACATCTTCCGTCTCCTGCACGGGCGGCGTGAAACCGCCCTCTAAACCGACGTTTGTTGACGCCTTGCCGAATTTTTTATTCAAGATCTCCCTCAAGGCGTGATAAGTTTCCGTACCGAACCTCAACTGTTCATGGAAAGACCCGTCTTCAACGAGTACCATAAATTCTTGGGTGTCCACATTGCCTCGGCCGTGTACGCCCCCTTCAACATATAAAAGACAGGGAAAGGGCAAAAGAGGCTTGGTTTGAGCGATTTTGGAGATCCATTGCCACAAAGGCACGCTTTCGGCCGCAGCCCCGGCTTTAAGAACAGCTACCGAGACTCCCAGGATAGCGTTGGCTCCGAGCCGCGACTTATCTTCTGTGCCGTCCAATTCAATCATTAGATTATCGATTTCTTCCTGTTCCTGCGTATTTTTACCGATAAGCTTCGGAGCAATAACTTCGTTGATGTTTTGTACCGCTTTCTGCGCTCCCATACCCATATACATCTCGCCGCCGTCTCTTAACTCTTTGGCTTCATATTTGCCGGTCGATGTGCCCGAAGGCACGGAAGCCGTAAAAATACCAGCTTCGGTGGTTAACTCCACCTCAATCGTCGGATAGCCCCGGGAGTCCAGAATTTCTCTGCCCTTGATTGATTTGATATTATGCCCGATCATTTTTTTGCAGATAGATAGAAGCGGAAATCGCGGCTTTGGCTCCTTCGCCGGAAGCGATCACAACTTGCTTATAAGGCACATCGTCCACGTCGCCGGCCGCAAACAGCCCGGAAGTGCGAGTCATGCTCGTTTTCGGATCAGCGACGATTTCGTCTTTTTCATTAAAATCAACCAAATCTTTCACGAATGAAGTAGCCGGTTGCGAACCTATTTCAACGAAAATGCCCTGAACCTCCAAGGTAATAAGTTTCTTTGATGTTTTTTCCTGGTAAATAATTGACTCAACGAAATTATTTCCTTGAATTTTCTGCAAAATGACTTCGGTGATTAGGGAGATCTTGGCGATTTTTTTAACTTGGTCCTGGATTGCCTGTTCGGCCCTGATTTTAGCTCCCGATTCTAAGATGTATACTTTTTTAGCGTAATTGCTTAAACCCAGCGCTGCTTCGAATCCCGCATTGCCTCCGCCGACCACTACCACGGTTTTTTCGGCGAACAGAGGGCCGTCGCAAGAGACGCAATAAGAAACGCCTTTGCCGATGAATTCTTTTTCACCTTCAACTTCCAGGGGTCTTGGATCGGCGCCGGAAGCGATGATCACAGTTTTTGATTTAAATTCTTTTCGGTCGGCCGTCATCAGCGTAAAAACGCCGTTGTCTTTTTTCACGGCTTTGACTGCGTTAATTTCAATATCTATTTTATGGCTTCTTAAGTGTTTCTCGAAACTTTTGATCAATTCTTGCCCGGAAATTTTCTCGAATCCCGGATAATTCTCGATATGGACTACTTTTTTCGCCATCTGGCCGCCGAAATCTTTAGTAATTAATAATGTCTTTAATTTCTGGCGCGCAGTATAAATGCCGGCTGTCATGCCTGCCGGTCCGCCGCCGATGATGATTAAGTCGTAGATGTTTTCCATTTGATTATTTTACCACAACAGCAACCACAAAACAAAATGACCCCGCTTAGCGGGGTCATTTACTATGTTGAATTATTTGATTTGTTTTCTTGCGGTTTTCTTCTTAAGAAAGCCGGGATATCCCACTTCTTTTCTTTTTCCTGCATCTCTTCTTCAACTTTTTCTACTTCTTTCCTTAAATCAAGGGCATTTCTCCTGGTCAGGGTCTTGGCCGGTTCGTCTTCATTGTTTATCACTTCTATTGGGACAGAAATCTCTACAGACTTTTTTGCGCCTCTTCGGCGCACTGGTGCGCCATTGAGGCGCATCCGCCGACGAGGCGGATTTTTCTTAAGCGGTGATTTCGCTCTCGGTTTTGTCTTAGGCTTCTGCTTTCCACCCGAGGCGGATCTCAACCCAAGGCTGATGAGCCTCGGGCTCAGGCCTTGGGCCGGCTTTTTCGGTTTACGTTTAGGTTCAGGCTTGGGCCGGTCTCC
>JBBTYF010000052.1:21495-28147 GCA_038061935.1 Patescibacteria group bacterium
GGCCTTGGGCCGGCTTTTTCGGTTTACGTTTAGGTTCAGGCTTGGGCCGGTCTCCCCGGCCGCAACCTACGGCCAGCAACGAAATTTTAATCTTATCCTTATAATTATTATCTTGAGAAATGCCGAAAATTATTTTAGCCCGGCGGTTGAAATCGGAAATTGCCTTCGAGATCTGCTCCACTTCCTTCATGCCGATATCTTGAGAGGCCGTAATGTTAAAAAGTATTTTTTCCGCTCCTTTGATATCATAATCGTTCAAGGGGCTTTTCAATAATTCTTTTAAAACTTCTTCGATGCGGTTGGGCCCTTGAGATTCGGCGCTGTTTAAATAAGTCAGCTTGCCACGGCCGTCCAAAATCGTTCTGACGTCGGCAAAATCAATATTAATGAGGCCCGGCATGTAGATCATGTCGAATAATCCGCTAAGATTTTCCGAAAGCCGTCTGTTAATAACCGAAAGGGCTTCTTTTAAAGGAGTCTTCTTGTCAATAATTTTGAAAATATTTTCGTTAGGAATAACAGCAACGGTATTAAGGTCCGGTATCATTTTATCTAGACTGTTTTTAGCCAGAGAATACTTTTTCCCGCCTTCAAATTTAAAAGGCATAGTAAAAATGCCGAAAACCATGGTGCCTGCCTCCCGGCCGATTCGGGCAAATTCGGGAGCTGCCCCCGATCCCGCGCCGCCCCCCAAAGAGGCCACCAAAATACATAAATCAATGCCTTGGAAAAGCTTGGCAATTTTAGCTTTATCTTCCCTAGCCGCTTTTTGGCCGAGCCTTGCGTCCATGCCGCAACCGAGCCCTCCCGTTATTTTTTGCCCCAATTGCAAGACTTTGGTATACTTGGACGCTTCTTTTAAAGCTTTAAAATCGGTATTGGCCACGACAAAATCCACTTTTTTTAAGCTGCGCGCGATTTCCGAAACAATCGAACCCCCGCCGCCGCCCACGCCAATCACCCTGATCCTCGTGCGATGGACCAAATCTAAAGGCGTAATCTTTGGTTTTTTGTTTTTTAAAACTTTTTTGATTTTCCTTTGCCTCGCCGTAGCTTTAGCGGAGGCGGATTTCCTCTTTTTTTTCTTGGCCATGAATTTAGTGTCTTTATCAATTATATCGGTAATGATTAGGAAAGGTCAAGTCAATATTGAGCAATAAAAAAAGAGGCTCGCTTAGGTAAGCCTCTTACTTTATTACTTTTGTCTTAAGCTCTGGGTATGAATACCACACTCCCCGCCACATTTGCTGGTGCCTATCCAACGGCAATCACGCTCCATTACTCCCCCGATACCGGAGCAAGGCGCACAGCCCAGAGAGCGGTAACCCAATCCATACCAAGGATGGGGTTCAATCCCTCTGGTGGACATATACCGCCAAACCTCGGCTTCGGTAAAGGTTAGAATCGGATTAATCTTAATAAGCCCGTCCTTCTCTTCCACTTCCTGGTAATCCGTTCTGGTTCTGCCCTCGGTGCACCTTAAGCCGGTTATCCAGGCATCTAAATTTTTTGTAGCCACTTTAGTGGGGTCTACTTTAAGCAAACGGCAGCATTCATCCGGGTCTGCCTGATACATCTCCAAACCGGTCTGATATTCAACCTGAGACGCTTTTTGGACAAACTCGGCGGTAGGTAACAATACCACCTCGATAGTTTTATCCCGGAGAGCCTTAGGCGCGCTATCCGCCACCATATATACCGTGACCTCAAGATTCATTTCCTTATTCATTCGTCTGAGATAGTCCAAGGTTTCTTGGGGTTTATACTGAGTCATCACGGCGAAAACCTTAATATTAGGGTCTACCTCTCTGGCGATATGCGCCGTAACCATGCTGTCTTTGCCAAAAGAGCAGGCGACGGCTATCTTGGGATATTTCTTTATGGCGTCCTCAATCACTTCTCTGGCATGCTCAATCTTCTCTACTTCGTTCATTGCTACTGTCGTCATTGTTAATCTTAACCTCCTTCTTTTATTTTTAAACAGCTTGCTATAGAACAATTTAACAAAATCAAAACAAAAGTCAATGCCATCACATGGTTTAGGCGGCTAGCCAGCCGCCGTCTACTACGACGACCGAGCCCGTCATATATGAAGACTCGTCTGAAGCCAAGAACACAACGGCGTTCGCCACTTCTTCCGGCCTGCCCACCCGATGAAGAGGCACGCGTCCCAGAATTCCTTCCATTGAGGCCTTGTCCTGTTTAACCTGATCAATCATAGGGGTGTCAATCGCTCCCGGAGAAACGACATTAACTCGGATATTATACGGGGCTAATTCAATCGCCATGGCTTCGCTCATGCCCACGATACCGCCCTTGGAAGCGCAATAATGAGTCAGGCTCGGAAACCCGACGCCAATCTGCCCCATGGCTACGGAGGCGATATTAACGATCGCTCCCGACTTTTGTTTTACCATCTCTTTCGCCGCCGCCTGAGCGCAGAGAAAATATCCTTTAAGATTAATATTAATGGTTTTATCCCAGTCCGCTTCGGTCATTTCTAAAAAGGGAGAAAACTGCGCGATGCCGGCATTGTTAATTAAAATATCTAATTTCCCCCATTCTTTCACGGTCGCTTGGATCATCGCATCCACTTCTTCTTTCTTAGAGACATCACACTTAATAGCAATGGCTTCTCCTTTCGCCTTTTTGATTTCCTGAACGACTATTTCACACTCTTCCAGAAAAATATCGGAAACAACCACCTTGGCTCCGGCCCGTGCCAGGGCTAAGGCATGAGCTCGGCCCATGCCCCTTCTCGCTCCGGTAACGATTGCCACTTTGTTTTTTAAATCTGCCATATGTTTTATATTATCGTTTTAATTTCTACTGATTTTATTATACCCCAAACCTCCTCAAAACAAAATGAAAGAGGTTCGGCCTCTTTCATTCAAATGGTTGCGGTAAAAAGAAAGGAAGACCAATAGCATAGCTACGGGTCTCCTTGATTAATCATGACACTTAGAAGATGTGCCTGATGACACTTATATTTTACCGCGCCAGGCGCCCCTGTCAACTAGGAGTTATCCCCAGCCAGGTATCCCGTACTCCAGCACATTTGCAAATTGAAACCGCCGCTCGGACCGGCAATATCGATAATCTCTCCGGCAAAGAATAAATTATCGACTATTTTTGATTTCATAGTCTTGTCGTTAATTTCTTTTAAAGAAACTCCCCCGCTCGTGACAATCGCCGATTCAAAGCCCAGCAATCCCTCGACTGTCATTTTAAGATTCTTCAAAAGTCGGACAAGCCCGTGTCTTTCTTCTTTGGTGATATAGGTCACCTTCTTGAAAGGATCAATACCCGAGAACTTCACGATGACCGGAATCATTTTCTGGGGTAAAAGGTCGTCCAGGGCATTCTGGAAAAGCTTGCTGTGGTATTTTTGAAAATCTCTCTGAAGCCGCTCGTCCAATGTTTTAAAATCCAAAGCCGGTTTTAGATCAAACGATATTTCGACCGCCCCCTTTTTCAGAAGCTCACCTACTTTCTTACTCACATCCAGAATAATCGGCCCCGACAAGCCGTAATGCGTAAACAAACATTCACCAAAAACATCGGTTTGCTTTTTGTTTTGTTGCAAGATAGTCGCTTTGACGTTCTTCAAACTTAACCCCTGTAGTCCCTGGACCCATTCTTCTTTAATCTTTAAGGGCACTAAAGCCGGCATTAAGTCTTCGATACGATGACCCAGAGCCTTGGCCCATTCGTAACCGTCTCCGGTAGATCCCGTGGCCGGATAAGACTTGCCGCCGGTGCAGATAATATAATTCCTGGCAACAATTTCGCTGTTACTCTCTTTTAAAATCAGCTTATTAATGTGGTGTTTTTTTCTTTCAACGTCTATGACTTCAGCGCCGTAAACAAAGTGAACCTTGCCTTTCAGTAAGTACTTCACAAAAGCTTTTAAAACATCGCTGGCCTCGTCGCTGGCCGGGAAAACCCTCTGCCCTCTTTCTATTTTTGTTTTCAAACCCCACTTCTCAAAAAACTCAATGGTTTTTTCTGGCCCGAAGACGTGAAAGGCATGGAAAAGGAATTGGCCTTTTTTACCGTAATTTTCCACCAGTTTCCTCAAATCAAACTCGGCATTGGTGATATTGCATCTCCCCTTGCCCGTGAGCACCAACTTTCTGCCCGGCTTTTTATTCTTTTCCAAAAGCACGACCCTTTTCCCGAGTTCCGCGGCCCGACCGGCCGCCATTAATCCCGCCGGTCCTCCGCCGATCACTGCCACATCAAAAATTGTCTGATTATTTTTAAGCATTGCCTTATCTTATCATAAATAGCTTAACAAAAAGAGAGTCATCGACTCTCTTTAAATTTAGAAAACTTGCCCAAGGTAGTACCGACTTTCTCGCCCCGGCTGAATTTGATTAGAACATCCTGTTCCATACCGGCAATCGCTACTTTCATGCCGTTTAAAAAACATTTTTTGGCTTCGAGCACTTTAGCTGCGATGCCTCCCCGTCCCGTTTCAGAAACTTCAGAAACGCTCTTTTGCTCGAAAGCGAAAGGATTTATCTCGCGATACATCTTGGCATCGGGGTTTGTTTTGGGGTCATCTTCATAAACTCCGCCGGCGTCTGTCAGAAAAAGAACTCTTTCCGCCCGAAGAAGTATTGCCACCATGCGCGCCAATCGATCATTTTCGCTGAAGCCTTTTTCCATAGAAACAATTTCTGCATCAGAGACAGGATCGTTTTCATTAATAATCGGGATCAGCCCGTTATCTAAGCAATTAAAAATATTAGACCTAATGCTTTTAATTTCGTTAACATCCTGCCAGTTGGCGTAAGTCACCAGGAGTTGGGAGATTTCTCTATTAAAATGGATGAAAGCAAGACCCCAGCGAAAAAGCAAATGCCTCGCTCCGATGCCGGCTAAATCTTTCTTCGTCAAATTTTTGGCGACAAAGTTTAATTGAATCAGCCTCTCCGTACCGGCCTGAATCGCGCCGGAACTGACAATAACCACCTTTTTCCCTTCTTTCTCGACAATACCGACTTGCCTCGCAATCTCGCTAAATATTCCCTGGTGAAGCCGGCCGTCGATCATTAGGTTTTTCGTGCCGATTTTCAATACTATAATTCCTTTCACCTAAACCTCCTGTATATTAATGTGCCGCTCATATCGTACATAATTTATGAGGAAAATCAAGCTCCTAAAATAAATTGAGGGAGGTTCGGCCTCCCTCAATTTTACTCGCTGAGCTTGCCGTCAAAATGTTCGTCAGACGCTTCGGCCTCTTCTTTTGTTCTGAATTCAACGCCATCAGCGTGATTGGGCGGAGAATAAATCGTATAAAGTTTCAATGAATCCACTTGGGAATTGTTGATAATATTGTGCTTGGTGCCGGCCGGAATTACCACGGCGAATCCGTCGGTTATTTCAGATTCTTGCCCGTTGATAACTACCTTGCCCTTGCCTTTTTCAAATCGGAAAAATTGGTCCAGGGTTTCATGAACCTCTGCTCCGATTTCCTCGCCCGGCAATAAACTCATCAAAACCAACTGGCTATGTTTGGCTGTATAAATAACTTTTCGGAAGTTCTCGTTTGCCAACGTTGCTTTTTCAATATTTTGGACAAATCCCTTCATGTGTTTAAAATTAATGATTATCTATTTTTATTATAGCACCAAATCAAATAAAAAGCGGTGCTGGTTGGACCAGCCCGCTTTACTCGTCTAGTTTTCTTTGTTTCTCAGCTAAATATTTGTACACCGCCGGTGGCAGATCTTTTCTTGTTTCCTTCAATCTACCGAAAGTAATAAGCTCCCTGCTGACGAGCCAGCTCAACCGTCAATCCCCCGAAATTTTCCACTTCAACATTTCTTCTTCTCCTACAAAAGAATGATAACTATCAACCAAATAAGAACTAAATGCATGGTGTTGTCTACCACCGCATAAACGAGACAGGAAAACGATAAATCGATATCGCGATATTTATCTTTGGATTCGAACGCCTTGATAAAATCGCGGCCGCGGATCATCTTCAACCACTTGGATCCCAGCGAGTACCGATCGATAAACCAGTGGCTTAGAAATATCAGACACACCACCAAGGGATCGGCCGTCCAAAGAAACAAACAAATCCAGGCCGTGTAAATCAAGCAGTGCCAAACGCACCACCAATTTCCTCTCCAGCCCTTTTCTGATTTCTTCAGCGCCATAGCTTTACTTTGGAACATATAATCTCCGAAAAGATGTCCGAAAACAATTTGCGCAAACATCGCTTATCCCCCTTCCGTATTTTTAACGTGCTGATGTTGTTTTATAACCCATCCTCAAATTAAAATCAAGATGCCCTAATACCCCTTGACAGATTTATAACAAGGAGTATAATGCACGTAGATGAAGAAGTCGAGGTATCGTAATAGATATAGCGACTTTAGTAATCATTAAAAAGGTCGCTATATTAATTTAAGCAAAACAATGGAATTCAAGAAATTTGACGACAGACCGGCGCGAGATTTTGCTCCTCGAGAAATGGTTAAAGGAAACTGGAAATGTTCCGATTGCGGAACAGAGATTGCCGAGCTTCCGTTTCAACCTTCAGGAGACAGACCGATCTACTGCCGCGACTGCCATTCAAAGCGCAGAACCCAAAGATTTGGGAGATAAGCTTTAGAATGCTGAACCCCGCCCT